>DASYVT010000059.1 GCA_035936835.1 Candidatus Methylomirabilota bacterium
AGCCACAATGACGTGTCGTACATGGCTAGCCTCCACCCATGGGTCTAACGATCTCGACCCTGTCTCCGTCCTTGAGATGCGTGTCGGCGTACTGCGCCTTCGGCGTGATCTCGCGGTTGAGCGCGACGGCCGTGTACTCGCGCTTCACCTTTAAATGCTCGAGCAGGCCATCCACGCTCACGCCCTCGGGCACTTCCATCGCCTCGCCGTTCACCAGTACACGCATGAATTCTGCACCTCGGCCGGATGCGAATTATACCCCAGCGTCGAGCTGGGCGACGAGCGCGGCTGGGTCGGTCACGGGGAGCTGGCAGACGCTCCGCCGGCAGACATAGGCCGTGGGCTTGCCGTCCACGGCCCCGCGCTCGGCAAGGAGCGGCAGCCCCGCCCGGGCGGGCGAGCCCGCTGGCGCGCCAACGACGAGACGATTCGGCATATACCGGCGGAACGCCGTCTCGACGAGCGGCCCCGGGCCGGAACCGTCGGGCCAGACGAGAGCGACCTCGGCCACGGGCCCCAGCTGGAAGTCGAGCGCCCCGAGGTAGCGCCCGAAGCCGGACGGATAGCGGGTCATGAGGTCGGCCATGGGCCGGAGCGCTTTCAGCGCGAGCGCCTCGTAGCGTTCCTCGCCGAACAGGATGGCCAGCCTGAGCAGCCACTCGATGGCCACCGAGGTGCCCGAGGGCACGGCATTGTCGAAGAGGTTGCGGGGCCTCACGACCAGCGCTTCCTGATCCTCGCCCGTGTCGAAGAACATCTCCTCCCGCTCGTCCCAGAAGAGCGCCAAGGCCTGCTCCGCCAGGCGCCGCGACTCGTCGAGCCACCGCCGGTCGAAAGTCGCCTCGTAGAGCGCGAGCAGACCCGCCCCGACCATGGCGTAATCCTCGAGGTAGCCCTTGATCTTGGCCTGGCCGTCCTTCCAGGAGCGGAGCAGCCGGTCGCCGTCCTTCATCCGCGTCGTGACGAACTCGGCGTTCTTCACGCCCGCGGCGATGTAGTCGGCGCGGCCCAGCGCGCGGCCGGCCTCGGCGAACGCCGCGAGCGCCAAGCCATTCCACGAGGCCAGTATCTTGTCGTCGAGCCCGGGATGGACGCGGTTCTCTCTCGCGTCGTAGAGGCGCGTGCGCGCGGCGGCGACCAGCCCGGCCAGCCGCTCGACCGACATGTCCAGATCCTGTGCAACCTGCGACGGCGCGCGAGGAACGAAGAGAATGCTATGCCCCTCGAAGTTGGGCTCCTCGTCGGCGCCCCAGTAGACGAGCGCCGCCTGGGCCATTCCGGCGTCAGGCAGCGCGGCGCGGATCTCGTCCTCGGACCAGACGAAGAACTTGCCCTCGACGCCCTCCGAGTCGGCATCCTGCGCCGAAAAGAATCCGCCCGAGGCATGCGTCATCTCGCGCAGTATGTAGCCGAGCGTCTCCTCGCAGACGCGCCGGTACTCGGGGTCCCCCGTGGCGAGCCAGCCGTGCAGGTACAGAGATGCCAGCTGGGCATTGTCGTAGAGCATCTTCTCGAAGTGGGGCACGAGCCACTGCCCGTCCACCGAGTAGCGATGAAAGCCCCCGCCGAGCTGGTCGTACATCCCGCCCCGCGCCATCTTGGTCAGCGTGAGCCGCGCCATCTCCAGCGCGCGTGGATTGCCCGTCCGCTTCCAGAAGCGCAGGAGGAATTCCCAGTTCATGGGCTGGGGGAACTTGGGCGCCCGCCCCATGCCGCCTTCGCGGGCGTCGAACTCTCCCGAGAGCGCCTGGTAGGCCGAGAAGAGGATCGTGTCAGTGAGTAAAGTGTTGGAGCTCCTCAGCCGCTCGCCCTGCTGCATCTGCTCGAGCAGCTGCTTGCCCGCCTCGACCACTTCGCTCCGCCGCCCGCGATAGGCCTCGGCCACGCCCTGAATCAGCCGCGGGAACGCGGGCATGCCGTGGCGGTCCACGGGCGGGAAGTAGGTGCCACCGTAAAAGGGCACGCCATCGGGCGTGAGGAAGACCGTCATGGGCCAGCCGCCGTGGCCCGTCATCGACTGGACGGCCTGCATGTAGATCTGATCCACGTCGGGCCGCTCTTCGCGGTCCACCTTGATGTTCACGAAGAGCCGGTTCATGAGCGCGGCAATCTCTTCGTTCTCGAAAGACTCGCGCTCCATGACGTGACACCAGTGGCAGGCGGAGTAGCCAACGGAGAGCAGCAGGGGCTTGTCGTCGGCGCGCGCGCGCTCGAACGCCTCCGGGCTCCACGGGTACCAGTCGACCGGGTTGTGCCGGTGCTGGAGGAGGTACGGGCTCGTCTCCTGCGCGAGGCGGTTGGTGTGCGTGTGCTCTGTCACGGGATCCCGGGCGGCCTCAGGCAGGCTTGACGAAGGGCAGCTCGGCCACGCGCGCGCTCACGAGAGTGTCGCCGATCCTAACCGACAGCGCGCTTCCGGGCTCGAAATGCTCGCGGCGGACATAACCAAGCGCGACGGGCTTGCCAAGCGCCAGCGACAGCACGGCCGAGGTGACGCGGCCGACTTCCGTGTCCACGGCGACGATCGGGTCGCCGTGGGACGGCACCCGCTCGCCCTCGAGCACCAGGCCCGATAGACCACGGTTGATGTGGCCGCGGTACTTGACGCGCGCCACGGTCTCCTGGCCGATATAGCAGCCCTTCGTGTAGGACCAGAAGGCATCGAGCCGCGTCTCGGGCAGGATGACGCCCTCGTCGACGTCGAGGCCGTACACCGGGATGCCGGCCTCGACCCGGAGCACCTCGGCCGCAGCGGCGCCAACGGCCACGGCTCCAGCTTCCCGCAGGGCCTTCAAGAGAATCGGGGCGTGCTCCGCGGCGATCCAGCAGTGAAAGCCGGGCGTCGCGGCATCGCTCCGCCGCGCTACGCGCACCGGCACGCCGGCGATCGACATCTCGGCGTGGGCGTAGGGCTCGAGATCGACCTTGGCCCCCGCGACTTGCGCCAGAGTCTCCCCGGCCTTCGGGCCCTGCACCGACAGGATGGCATACGCGTCGTCAGCGGCCTCAAAGTAGGCCTTCTCGGAGATCAAGAACTTGTCGATGGCCTGGAGAAACTTCTCCGTGGACGCGGCCGGCAGCTCGAGCAGGATGCGGGCCTCGAGGACGTACACCGTTAGGAGCGAGACGACCTTGCCGACGGCGTCGAGAAAGGCGGCGGGGCAACCATGCCCCGGCTGGAGGGCCTTGACGTCGTTCGACAGCATGCCCTGGAGAAACGCCACGCGGTCGCGGCCGGTGACCGTCACCTTGCCGAGCATCGAGCGGTCCATGAGGCCGACGCCTGTCATCACGGCACGGTGCTCGGCGACGGGATCATGGGCCTCGTTGAGCGGCGGTTCGTTTTGCACGGCTCCATTGTGACACAATGGCCGTCGTGACGCTTCCCGACGCCCGCGCGGGCCGCCGCTTCCAGCGACGCCTCCTCGATTGGTACGCGCGCCACGGCCGCGACCTGCCCTGGCGCCGCACGCGCGAGCCGTACCGCGTCCTGGTCTCCGAGATCATGCTCCAGCAGACGCAGGTCGACCGCGTCATCCCGAAGTACCACGAGTTCATTGCCCGCTATCCGACCTTCGAGGATCTGGCCCGGGCCCGCGCGCCCGAAGTCCGGAAGACGTGGCGGCCGCTCGGCTACTACCGCCGCGCGACCGATCTCCATGGTATCGCCCGCGAAACCGTGGCCCGCTACGACGGGCGGCTTCCCGACGACGGCGCGCGCCTCCGGCGCATGCGCGGGATCGGCCGCTACACGGCCGGGGCCATCCTCGCCTTCGCCCACAGCCAGGACGCCGCGCTCGTGGACACCAACGTCCGCCGCGTTCTCGGCAGGGTCTTCCTCGGGAGCCGAGGGATCAAGCGGCTGCGCGGCCAGAAGGCGATGTGGGACCTCGCTGAATCTCTCGTACCCGCGGGGCGCGCCTACGACTACAATCAGGCCCTCATGGACTTCGGCGCCACGTGGTGCACGGCGCGCAAGCCCAAGTGTCCACGCTGTCCCATGAAGGCCTTTTGCAGGAGTTACGACAATGGCAACGCTTGACGGCAAGGTCGCGATCGTCGCGGGCGGCGGCACGGGTGTCGGCCGCGCCACCGCCATCCTCTTCGCCAGCGAGGGCGCGCGCGTGGTCGTCTTTGGCCGCAGGCCCGAGCCGCTGGCGGACGTGGTGGACACCATCGTCAAGGCCGGCGGGCAGGCTTCCGCTGTCAGCGGCGATGTCGCCAGCGAAGCGGACGTCGAACGATTGGCGGCTGCGGCGGCGCGGGACCACGGCGGCGTGGACATTCTGGTCAACTCGGCGGCGGTGCGGCTGCGCTCCCCGCTCGTCGAGATCAGCGCCGCGGATTTCGCCGAGGTGCTCCGCATCAACCTGGTCGGCGCCTTCGTGCTCACCAAGTCCGTCGTCGCCGCGATGCGCCAGCGCGGCGGCGGCAGCATCGTCCACCTCGGCTCGGCGCTCGGCACGGTGGCGGCGCCCGACTTCTCCCCGTATGTCGCCTCCAAGGGCGGTCTCCACCAGTTCGCGCGCGCCGCCGCCGTCGAGCTCGTCCAAGACGAGATCCGCGTCAACGTCGTCGCCCCGGGCACCATCGACACCGCCATCGGCATGGGCGTGCCTGAGTTCCGCCGTCACCTCCTCAAGCATCGGATCCCCATCGGCCGCGCGGGTCACGTGGACGACATCGCCCAGGCCTGCCTCTACCTCGCCTCCGACGCCTCGCGCTACGTCACAGGCTCCATCCTCGCGGTCGACGGCGGCTGGACCGCGTCCTAACGATCCGCTCTCCCCCACTGGGGAAGAGGGAAGGCTGAGGGGGAGATCGAGTGGCCGATCCAGTCCACGTCGCCGCCGCCGTCATCGAGCGCGAGGGGTGCTACCTCATCACGCGCAGGCTCGAAGGGACTCACCTGGCCGGGCTCTGGGAGTTCCCAGGTGGCCAGATCCTCCCAGGGGAAAAGCCGGAGGACGCGCTCAGGCGGGAGTTAAAAGAGGAGCTGGGAGTCGAGGCGGCGGTGGGGGAGCTGATCGAGGCCGTCACCTGGACCTATCCGGAGAAGACGGTGCGGATCCTTTTCTTTCGCTGCGCCGTGCAGGGAGAGCCCTGCCCGCAGGAGAGGCAGGAGATGCTCTGGGTCGAGGCAGCGGAGCTTCCGACGTACCGGTTCCCAGCGGCCGATCTCCGGCTCGTCGAGCGCCTCGCCCGCACGTGATAGCAGCTTGACGGCGACGAGCCCTCCCGCATACGATGCGGATCCAGTGAGTCCGACGATCCCCAACTGGAGGACAGTCACCATGCTCAACGCTCTCAGAACCTGCTTGCTAGTCGCCACCGCGGCGGCCTCGCTCGCCACGCCCGCCTTCGCCCAGGCGCCAGTCAAGATCGGCGTCCTCACGCCGCTCTCGCCTCCGGGCGACGCGACCGCGGGGCAGTTCATCGCCCGCGGCGCCAAGATGGCCGCCGAAGAGATCAACAGCCAGGGCGGCGTCCTCGGGGGCCGCAAGATCGAGCTCATCGTCGAAGACGACGCGGGCACGCCGGAGAAGGGCGCAGCCGGCCTGCGAAAGATCGTCAGCCAGGATCGTGTGGTAGCTGTCGTCGGACAGTTCCACAGCTCTGTGACGGAGGCCGTTCAAGACCTGGCCGAGCAGCTCAAGGTGCCGGTGTTCTTGACGCAGTCCTCGGCCAAGAAGCTCACCGAGAAACACCTGACCTATACCTTCCGCACCCACGTCATCGATCCCGACCGCGTCACTCTGTGGAACAAGTGGATACAGCAACAGGGATTCAAACGCGTCGCCATCCTGGCGGAGAACACGGACTACGGCGTGGGCCTCATCGAGGAAACCAAGAAGCAGTTCGCCTCGATGAACGTCAAGGCGGAGCTCAAGACCATCATCTTCGACCGGGCAGTCGTCGATCTGACGCCACAGCTCCTCGAGATCAAGAACTGGAAGCCCGACCTGTTCATCAATATCGGAATCGGCACGCCGATGTACCTGATCACCAAGCAGGCGTACGACGTGGGCCTGATCCCGGCGACGCCCATGCTGATTTCCTACGACGCCCCCGCCCGGCCGGAGTACTGGAAGAACCTTGGCGAGAAGGGGACGTATGCCACGTTCATCGTCTACTACCACCCGACTATGAAGCTGACGCCGCGGGGTGAGGCCTTCCGGACACGTTACCTCGAGCAGTTCAAGGAGCAGCCCGTCTACGGCGGCCTTAACGCGTACGCCCAGGTGATGCTGCTGGCAGACGCTATCAACGCCGCGAAGAGCGACAAGCCCGATGATATCGTGAAGGCACTCCTCGGCACCAAGTTCACCGGCTGGAACGGCACAATCTCCTTCACGCGGGGCGAGGGTCCCTACTGGCAGCAGTGGACGCCGCCGATGCTCTTCCTGCAGTACACCAAGCTGGAGCAGCCCTTCACCGAGGCCAAGATCGTCTACCCGCCGGAGCTCAAGACCGGCGATCTGATGATGGCGCCCAAGCGCTGAGCGCCCAGGCGACGAGAGCCGATGGCGGGGCCGGCTGACAGGGCGCGGTGGACGCGTATCTGCTGTCCCAGTACGTCTTGTCCGGCCTCGTCATCGGGCTGATCTACAGCCTGATGGCCCTCGGGATCACCTTCATCTACGGCATCATGAAGATGATCAACTGGTCCATGGGCGAGTTCTACATGATCGGCAGCTATGTCCAGTACGCTCTCCTCGCCACTTTCCTCGGTTGGGATCTCTGGTACCTGGCTCTCCCGCTCGCCATGGCCTCGGTCTTCCTGCTGGGCCTGGCGGTCCAGCGATTCCTCCTGCGGCCCATGTACCTGGGCGGCATCGAGCGCCGGGACGAGTACGCGACCATCATCACCATCGCGCTCATGGTCCTGTTCAGGAACCTCGCGATCGTGCTCGGCGGGCCGAATCAGTTCGCCCCGAAGGACTACGCGCGCGCCACCTCCCTCTTGACGCTGCCGATCTCCGGCAACCGGATGGTCGCGCTGGTGAGCACGGTCCTGCTCCTCCTGCTCTTCTACGTGCTGACCAGGAAGACCTGGCTGGGGCGAGCCTTCCGCGGCGCCGCGCAGAACCGCGTGGGCATACAAACGGCCGGCGTGGACGTCCTGCGGCTGGACATGCTGGCCTTCGGCGTCGGCGTGGCGCTCGCGGCGGCGGCCGGCGCGCTCCTGGCCCCGGACTTCCTCGTCTACCCCGAGAACGGCGCGATCTCCACCTTCAAGGGATTCGAGATCATCGTCATCGGCGGGCTGGGCTCGCTCATGGGCAGCGTCGTGGGCGGGCTCCTGCTGGGTCTCATCGAGGCGCTGGGCTCGGTCTTCCTCTCCCCCGGCTACAAGGACCTCTACGGCTTCGTGCTCCTGCTCGCGCTTCTCGCCTTCCGGCCCACGGGGCTCTTCGGCGAGCGCGAGCGAACGGTCTGAGCCGGCCGCTCAGTCCTCCGGCCGTCGGGCCGCGAGAAGCGGCGCGAGCCCGGGGGCGAGACGCGACAGCCTCTGTCCCGCCGCCACGCAGACGCCGACCAGACCCGCCGGGTAGGCGCGCGCCACGACAATCACCAGGATGGCGAACAACACCATCCGGATCTCTCCCCAGGCGCGAAGCTCCTCTGATAGGATCTCGATGAACACGGCACCGAGGACGGGGCCGCTGAACGTTCTGAAGCCGCCCGCGATGACCATGATGATGATGATCGCCATCTCGTTGAACTTCATCGGCGTCGGCGAGAGAAGGCCGATGTAGTGGCCCTGGAAGCCGCCGGCGACGGCGGCGAAGGCCGCCGAGATCACGAACGCCGCGCGCTTCCATTTGAAGGTGTCGAGGCCCATGACGGTTGCGGCTTCCTCGTCGTCGCGGATGGCCCGCAGGTACGCCCCGACCCGCGAGTGGAGGATTTGCCAGATCACGAGGAGCGAGACCAGAGTCAGCGCGAGGAACAGATAGTAGTACAGCATCGGCTGCACGGTGCCGAAGAGCAACACCGTCTTGAGCCCCAGATCGCCCCGCGTGATCGGGTACTCGACGGCGACCAGCAGTCTCACCGACTCGGCGAAGGCCCAGGTCGCCAGCGCGAGGTAGATGGCCCGCATGCGGAGGCAGAGCGTGCCCAGCCCGTATCCCACGATCGCCGCCGCCACCACACCCGCGCCGATGCCAACCAGGATCGGGACACCCGCGTAGAGGCTGAGGAGGGCTGAGGTGTACGCTCCGATGCCGGCGAACGTGTGATGAGCCAGGGAGAACTGCCCCGCGTACCCGGCGAGGAGGTTCCAGCTTGCGGCAAGGATGACGTAGTAGAGGCTGATGATGAACACGTGCGTGTGGTACTCCGAGAACCACAGGGGCAGCCAGGACAAGGCGACAAAGGCCAGGAGCGACCAGGCGATGCGGCGCGCCAGCGGCGGCATCCCGCTCAGGCGCCCAGGAGCGAGTCGCGCACGATGGCGTGGAGCTGATCGGCGAAATCTCGGCGCGGTCCCTCGCGCCGGACGTCCCCGCGCTCGATCATGTAGAGGTAGTCGGACACCTGGACCGCCTTGTTGATGTTCTGGTCCACGAGCAGGATGGTCACACCCTGCTGCCGCACTGCCAGGAGCTGGGCATAGACCTGCTCGACGATGCGCGGCGCGAGCCCCGCCGAGGGCTCGTCCACGAGGAGCAGCGCCGGCTCGGTCACGAGCTCCTTGGCGAGGGAAAGCATCTTCGCCTCACCACCGGAGAGCGTTGTCGCTCGGCGGCGACGCTTCTCCCGCAGGCGGGGAAAGGCCGTATAGGCGCTTTCGAGCCTGCCCGCCACGCGCGCGCGGTCCTGCCTGATCACCCATGCGCCGAGCTGGAGGTTCTCCTCGACCGTGAGCTGGGGAAAGATATTGGCGCCTTGCGGCACATAGCTGATCCCCAGCCGCTTGATCTCGTGGGGCGCGAGGGTGCTGATATCGCGGCCGTCGAGCGCGATGCGGCCGCGCCGAGGGTGGAGGAAACCGAATATCGTCTTGAGGAGCGTGGACTTTCCCGCCCCGTTCGGTCCGATGACGCCGGTGATGGAGCCGGGCTCCACACGGAGGGTGATGTCGCCGAGGATGTCTATCCCGTCAACGTACCCTGCAGCGATGCCCTCGAGCTCGAGGCGCGCCATCTATCCTCCGAGGTATGCCTCGAGGACAACCGGGTCATTCGCCACCTCGTCGAACGTGCCCTCGGCGATGCGCCGGCCGTCGTCCATCACCGTCACCCGCTGGCAGAGCCGCCGAAGCTCGGCCATCTCGTGAGAGACGATGAGAAAGGTCACGCCTTCGTCGCGATTCATCCGGATGATGGCCTCCATGATGATGTCGCGAATGGTGGGATGCACGCCGGCGAAGGGCTCGTCCATCAGGATCAGATGGAGCGGCTGGACCATCAGGGCTCGGGCGATCTGGACCAACATGCTCTGGCCGCCCGAGAGCTCCCGGGCCTGATCGTGGCGCATCCGGTCAAGCGTCACGAAGTCGAGGAGCTGACGTCCCCGGTCACGGATCTCGGCCATGGGCCGGTTGCTCCCGCGGTCGAGCGCGGCCAGGGCCGGCAGGAGCACGTTCTCGAGGACGGTCATGTTCGGGAAGAGCTTCGATATCTGAAAGGTCCGCGCCACTCCGCAGGCCGTGATCTGGTGGGGCCGGAGTCGGTCCGTTCGCTTGCCGCAGAGATGGATCTCGCCCCCGTCGGGACGGTAGAGACCCGAGAGCGCGTTGACCGTCGTGGTCTTGCCCGAGCCGTTGGGGCCGATGAGCCCGCGGATCTGGCCGCGGGGCACCGCCATCGAGAGCCCGTCCACGGCCACCAGCCCGCCGAAGCGTTTGGTCAGGCCCCGCGTCTCCAGCGCCAGGTCCTCCGCTGCCGCCGCGGTCACGGCTTCCGCGTCCATTCCTCGAGCGCGACCTCGTCCACCTCGACGCCGAGCCCAGGACCGTCGAGGGCGAGGATGGCGCCATCGGCATAGCGGACGGGCCGGCGGACCACGTCACCCTTGAGCAGGAGCGGGCCGAACAGCTCGCAGCCCCACGTGACCGGCGCCGCCGCGAGCGCGACGTGCAGATAGGCCGCGGTACCCAGCGAGGTCTCGATCATGCAGCCGACATAGCAGCCCATGCCCGCCGCTTCGGCGATGCGGGCGATGGCCATGCTTCCGATGAGCCCGGCCGACTTCGTCAGCTTGAGGCCGAGAATGCTCACGCCCCCGAGGCGGGCTATCGCGAGGGCATCCTGGGGAGAGAAGCACGACTCGTCAGCCATGATGGGCACATCGACGCGCCGGCCGATCTCGGCCATCCCCTCGAAGTCCCAGCGCGGGACGGGCTGCTCGACGAAGTCCACACCGTAGGGCTCGAGCGCCCGGATCGCCCTGAGCGCCGTCGGCCGATCCCAGCCCTGATTGGCGTCCACGCGGAGGGAAATGTTTGGGCCGAGCGCTTCCCGGAGCCGACGCACGCGCTCGACATCCTCCGCGACGGGGCGCGCCGCCGTCTTGATCTTGAAGATGCGATGCCCGCGCGCGACCTTAGCCAGCGCCTCCTCGATCTCCGCGCCGGGGTCGGCCACGGCCAGCGACCAGGACAGGGGCACGCGGTCACGTACGCGGCCACCAAGCAGGCGGTGCACGGGGACACCGAGCGCGCGCCCGTTGAGGTCCCAGAGCGCGATCTCCACGGCAGCGCGCGCGAAGGGATTGCCCTGCACCCGTCGCGCCATCTCGCGGACCAGGACCTCGATCCCGGCCGCGTCGCGCCCGACCAGCCACGGCACGATGTAGCGGTCGATGGTGGCCGCGATGGACTCGGAGGACTCCTCGCTCCAGGTCGGGCCGCCGAGACATGCCGCCTCGCCCCAGCCCACCAAGCCCTCAGCCGTCTCGAGCCGCACAAAGACGAAGTTCACCGCCTCGAGAGTCGTGAAGGACATCTTGTGAGGGCGCTCGACCGGGATATCGGCCTGGATCACCCGCACGCCGGCGATCTTCATGCGGCCGCCTCCTTGAGAATCGCTCTGCCCCCGTCTAGAACATGTGCGCTTCGGCGTGAATGCGCCCGGCCCGGAACCGGGCCAGGGACAATGGGTCAATATCCATGCTGGTCGCGCGCCCGTCAAGCACGATCTCGGCCAGCGGTACGCGCCTGGCCGCCGCAGGGCCGCGGCCCTCAGGCGGGTCGGGGCGGGAGCCCCTGGCTCACGGCGTCGTGGACCATCCGGACGAGGGTCGTGATGTCGAACACCGGCAGGCCCGTCGCGGCCTGAATGTCCGCGCGGTACGGCGGCATGTTGGTGCACTCGAGCACGATGGCGCCGATCTCCGGGTGGGCCTTGACCATGCGCCGGACCACCGTCAGGTGCTCCTGCCGGGCCGCCTCCACGTCGAGCTCCAACTGATCGTCGAGCATCACGCGGGTGAACTCCTTCTCCGTCTCCATGCCGGCCACCACAGTCGGGATGTCCTTGCCGATCCCGACGCCGGTGAAGTGCTCGGGACGAAGCGAGGACGCATCGACGGTCATGATGCCCACGGCCTTGCCCGGCGGCAACATCCGGTGCACGAGAGGCACCAGCATGAGGCTCGAGGTGAACACGGGGATGGAGACCGACGCCGCCACCTCGGCCTGGAACTTGGCGAGGAAGCCGCAGTTGGTGGTGACGGCGCGGACCCCCTCGCGCTCGAGAGCCCGGGCGCCCTCGATGAACGCCGGGAGCAGCGCCTGCTGGCCGTGGCGCACGACCCGGTCGGGCGATGCGCCGGTCACGCGGTGGTAGAGGACGGGAAAACCGAAGGTCGCGGCATTGCCCATATCGCCCGGGATCCTCGGGAACTGCGTGTCCAGCATGAGGATGCCGACGGAGAAGCCGAAGAAGTTATGCCCGCCTCTGACCCTCACGGCTAGTTCAACTGGGCGAGCTTCTGGCGCACCTTCCGCAGATGGCCTTTCACGGCCTCGTGGTCCGCAGCGTTGGGAAACTCCGTCAGGTAGCGCTCCCAGTCCACGAGCCCGCGCCGGATCTCACCCAGGTTGGTCCACGCGAGACCGCGGTCGCGCCACTCTCCCGCCGCCTTGGGGTCGAGCACGAGGAGCCGGTCGATGACGCCGACGACGCGGTCCCACGCCTGACGCTGCCAGTAGATGCCCTTGAGGTTGGCGAGCATGCGCGCGAGGAATTGTCGCCGAGTCACCGCCGTAAAGTTCTCGCGCTTTAGCGTCACCTTGCGCCCCAGGGCGCGCCCCACCAGCGCTTCGCAGGTCTCGGGCGTCAAGAGCGCGCCCGCGTTGAAGGGGTCGAGAAGGATCTGCGAGTCACCGAACCGCGCCCCCGCGATGAAGTGGCCCGGCAGCCCTATGCCTTCGACGGCGAGCCCGAGACGCTTGCCGACTTCGATCAGCACGAGGCTCAGCGTGATCGGGATGCCTTGCCGCCGGTCGAGGATATCGTTGAGGAAGCTGTTGCGAGGGTCGTAGAAGTCCTCGCAGTTGCCCGCGAACCCCTGCTCCACGAAGAGATACTCGCGCAGCCGGTGGAGCCGCCCGACGGGATCGGCCGAGCGGCGCTCCCCATCCACGCCGCGCGCGAGCGCGTCCAGCCGCTCCAGATACGCATCCACCTCCAGCGTGGGGTACTCCCAGCGGGCGATGGCCAGCGCCGCCCTCGCCAGATCGACGCGGTCGTCGGGCCCCCCGGTGAGCTCGGCGAACTCGCGAAGGGGCGGATCGGCGATCATCAGCAGCCCGGAGCGTGGTGGATGCCGGCGGTCTTGAGCGCCGCCTGCTGGAGCTCTTCGGCCAGCGACAGCGTCCGCGCGGCCGCCCGACGGGCCTGCTCCTGTGCGTCGGGCGTGGCGGCAAAGCGGAGCAGGAGCGAGCGGCCCAGCTGGTGGTGGAAGTATTCGTCGGGCTCGATGACGTCGCGGTAGAGGGTCGCCGTGACCTTGTCCCCCGCCCGCTCGCAGAACTCGATGAACTGGCGGTTCTTCACCACGGCGATGGCCTCGCGGGTGAACTGCCCGGCTGCCACGCGCTCGACCGTCGTCGTCAGCGTGTCGAGATACTGGAAGAGCGGGCCGTAGCCCTTGACGATCGGGTTGAAGCCGTAGGCGGCGAAGCCCAGCTCGCGGAGGCGGTCGGCGATCATGCGGTAGTGCTTGGCCTCGTCGCCTGCCTGGCGGGCGAAGGCCATCTTCACCTCGACGTCGTCCGTGGTCACGAGCCAGCGCGCCGCGATCTCGGTCGCCTCGATCTCGTTCTTGAGCGCGACCTTGAGGAGATTCAGGACCGTCAAGTCGCCCGCGACTTCCGGCTTGAGCGTGGAATCGGGATCCAGCCGCTTCAGGATCGTCTGGTTCCGCCCATCCAGATCGTTGACGAACTCTTCGGCCGTCATGCCGCCACGCCGGTCTTGAGCCACGCCGGTTTTGAGAAAGTCCTGGAGCTCCTGCGTCAGCGTTTCCTTCGTAACGACGCGCGTGCACCGGGCGTGGAGCGGCTGCGTATCGCGGGCAAGGACGTGGGTCGTGAAGCCCAGCACCGACGGGCGAGGCGCCGCGCCGTCGAGCGCGGCGAAGAAGCGATCGTAGTCCCAGCCACCGGTTGTCAGGTCGAGGATGACCAGGTCCGGGGCGTCGGCGAGCGCTGCCGTCAGCTCCTCCGGGGTTCGGGCGAAAGCAAGCGGGGTACCGACCATGCGGGCCGTTTCCTTGATGCGCGCGACGAAGAACAGATCCTTGACGACCGCGACAGCCTTAATCGTCCTGCTCCTGTACGCCCAGCCAGTGCTTGTTCCACTCGGCGAGATGGGTCAGCGTCGAGAGGTCGCGCATGCGGTCAAGGTAGACCATGCCGTGGAGGTGGTCGGTCTCGTGCTGGACGACCCGCGCAAAGAACTCCTTCGCCTCGCCCTCGATGCGGCGTCCCTCGCGGTCATAGGCGTCGAGCCGCGTCGCGGTGTACCGCGGCACCATCCCGCGCATGTCGGGCACGGAGAGGCAGCCTTCCCACCCGTCCTCCATCTCCTCGGACAAGGGGCTCAGGATTGGATTGATGAGGACGGTCAGCGGGATGCTCGGGGCTTCCGGATAGCGCGGGTTCTCGTTGACCTCGATCACGCAGATCTGCTTGAGGACATGCACCTGCGGGGCGGCGAGGCCGGCGCCGTTGTACTCACGCATGGTCTCGATCATGTCGTCGATGAGCCGCTGAGTCTCGGGCGACCGGACCTCGCCGACGGGCACCGGCAGCGCCTTCCGCCTCAGTACGGGGTGCCCCAGACGCGCAACCTTCAGGATGGCCATGTCATGGATCCTCTGCCACAGAAGTGTAACACGGCCCCGCTACCCCGCCCGGAGAGCCAGGACATTGAAGCCGGAGACCGGCTTGGCGAAGCCCTTGAGCACGAGCTCGCCCACCGGCTCCGCCGTGACGAGCGCTTCGACGGTCGACAGCAGGGCGCGGGAGATGAGGATCTGGCCGGGCTTGGCCTCCGAGCAGAGCCGCGCCGCCAGGTTCGACACGGAGCCGATGGCGCCATAGTCCCAGCGCCCCTCGAAGCCGATGGCGCCCAGCGTCGCCGGCCCGTGCGCGATGCCCATGCCGTAATGGAGGTCGTAGCCGCGCTGCCGCCACCGGGGCACCAGCGCCTCCACGCGCTCCCGCATGGCGAGCGCCATGCGAATGGCCCGCTCGGTCGCGTCCGGCACCTCCACTGGGTCGTTGAAGAAGACCATCAGCCCGTCGCCCGCGAAGTGCTCGAGCGTGCCCTCGCGTTCCATGATGAGCCGCCCCATCTCGCCGTGATACTCGTGGAGGACGCCCATGACTTCCTCGGGAGGAGCCGTCTCGGCGAAGGCCGTGAAGCCGCGGAGGTCCACGAAGACCACGGTGATCTCCCGCCGGTGGCTCTTGAGCGGGTCCTCGGCGCCGCCGGTGACGATCGCCTCGGCCAGCTGAGGCGAGAAGAAGCGCTTGAGCCTGCCGAGGCGCTCGAGCTGGGCAACCTGGGCCTGGACGCGCTGCTCGAGGTTGGCGTTGAGGTCCGCGAGCTCGGCGGCCTGCGCCTGGACGGTCGTGTAGAGGTCCTTGATCCTGAGCAGCGAGCGCACCCGCGCGACCAACTCGGCCATGTTGACCGGCTTGGTGAGGAAGTCGTCGGCCCCCGCCTCGAGGCCCTTGATGCGCTCGCGGGCCGGGTCGAGCGCCGTCACCATCACCACGGGCAGGATGCCGTACTCGGGGTTGGCGCGGATCCGCCGGCAGACCTCGTAGCCGTCCATGCCGGGCATCATGACGTCGAGCAGCACCAGGTCCGGGCGTTCCGCCTCCACCTGTTCGAGCCCCTCCTGGCCGGACGCCGCGGTCACGGTGGCGTATCCCTTGGCCGAGAGGAGATCGACGAGCATCTTCACGTTGTGCGGGGTGTCGTCGACGATGAGGATCTTCGGAGGCATTGAAGCGACGCTAAGCCCCGGCCGCCTCGCGTGTCAAGCGCCCCGCCGTGCGCCGCCGTCCTTGACTCCCCTCCCCGCGGTTGCTAGCATGCCGTTGCGTTGCCCTCCATGCCACTCCACGAGGCCGGACTCGCCGGCGACTCAGCCGCATCCGCCCCGGCTGTCGCACCGGGGTGGAGCGAGCGCGCGGCTCGCCTGCTCCTCTCCCACACGCCCCTTGGCCAGCTCGTGCGCGCGGTCGCGCGGCTGCGCTTGTCGGTCCATTTCAAGCTCCTGGCCGCCTTCATGCTGGTCGCCGTCCTTGTCGCGGTCATGGGCGCGATGAGCCTCGAGATCATCAGCACCATGTCGAAGCAGAGCGAAGCGATGCACCACGCCCACCACCGGGTCACCGCGTCCCGGCAGGCCCAGCACGCGCTCGCCATGCAGATGAGCTACACGGCCATGGCCCTGCTTCTCCGCGACGAGGCGACCATCGGGAGCATCCTCCGCGAGAACAACCGGCTGAACAGCGGGCTGGCCGAGATCGAGAACGCGGCGCCCCCCGAGGAGCTCGAGATCATCCAGCGGATCCGGACGGCCCAGGGCGAGGTCATGGCCACGGTCGCCGACGTCGCCAACCTCGTCCGCGACGGCAAGATCGACGAGGCGATGCGCCTCCAGCTGAAAGAGGGTTATCCGCTCTTCCAGCAGGTCGAGGGCCTCGTCGAGCAGGTCGTACGGATCGAGGAGGACGGCATGGCCCGCCAGCGCGAGGCGACCGCCCGCGCGAACCGTCACGCTCTCTACCTGATGGGCAGCTTCGTCCTCGCGTCGCTCCTGCTCGCGTTGCTCCTGGGCTTCGTCATCTCGTGGTCGTTCATCCTGCCGGTGCGGGAGGCCCAGGGCTTCCTCGGCCGCATCGCCAAGGGCGACTTCAGCACGACCGTCACCGTCGACAATCGGGACGAGTTCGGGGCGCTGGCGGCGCGCATGAACAACATGAGCGCCGAGCTCCACCGGCTCTACGAGGAGGAGCGCGAGGCCGCCCGCCAGCTCGAGGCGCTCAACAGCCAGCTCGCGCGGGCGAGCCAGGCCAAGTCCGAGTTCCTGGCGAACATGAGCCACGAGCTCCGCACGCCGATGAACGCCATCCTGGGCTTCACCGAGATGATCCTGGACGACATCTACGGCGACGTGTCCCCGGAGGTGCGCGGCCCCATTCAGGATGTCCGCACCTGCGGGCAGCAGCTGCTCCGGCTGATCAACGATGTCCTCGACCTCTCCAAGATCGAGGCCGGCCGGATGGAGCTCTCCTTGACCGACTACTCCGTGCAGGAGGTGGTGGAGACGGCGCGCACGTCGCTCCGCTCGCTCGCCGCCGAGAAAGGGCTCGAGTTCGCGGCGGTGGTGCAGGCCGATATCCCGCTCGCCTACGGCGACGGCAAGCGCATCACCCAGTGCCTGACCAACCTCGTCGGCAACGCGCTCAAGTTCACCAAGCAGGGCGGCGTGACGATCCGTGCCCGCCTCGAGGGCGACCGAGTGGTCTACAGCGTCAGCGACACCGGCATCGGCATCCCCAACGACCAGCTCGACCACATCTTCGGCGAGTTCCGCCAGGTGGACTCGAGCATCAGCCGGGAGTTCGGCGGTACCGGACTGGGGTTGAGCATCACCAAGACGTTCGTCGAACTCCACGGAGGCCGCATCTGGGTCGAGAGCGAGCCGGGCCGCGGCTCGACGTTCCACTTCGCGATTCCCCTGCGGATCGCAGAGGCTACGGAGGCAGTATGAGTCAGAAGAAGATCCTGCTCGTTGAGGACAACGAGTTCAACCGGAAGATCGTCCACGACCTGCTCGCCCGCCAGCCCTACGACCTCATGGAGGCCCACGACGGCGAGGCGGGCGTTGAAGCGGCGCGCCGGGAGAAGCCGAACCTGATCATCATGGACGTCCAGCTACCGAAGTTGTCGGGCCTCGAGGCGACCCGGCAGATCCGGGCCGAGCCCGAAACGGCCAAGATCCCGATCATCGTCGTCACCTCGTTCGCGCTCAGCGGCGACGACAAGAAGGCCATGGACGCGGGCGCCTCGGCGTACCTCGCCAAGCCGTACAGCCCGCGGCAGTTGCTGGAGACCATCCGCAAGTGGTTGGGCGACGCGTGAGCATCGACACAAGGAGGCAGGAGCCATGAGCACGACCAGCAGATGGATAGCCGTGTGGGCCGCCGTCACCGCGGCCGCCGTCCTCGCCGCCCCGCCCGCCAGGGCCGGGCAGGAGGAGCAGTTCACCCCGGAGTACAAGGAAGTCCGGAGCGCGCCCGATCCCAAGCACACGCCGAAGATCGTGGCGCCGGATGCCGTCAAGCGCGGGCAGTGGTTCGACGTGACCGTCAGCGTGGGCTCGGCCAGCGACCACCCGTCGCTCGGGGAGCACTTCGTGCGCTACATCGCGCTCTACATCAACGGCGCGGAGATCTCACGGGCGTACCTGCACCCGGTCTTCTCGTTCCCCAAGGTCACCTTCACGATCGCCCTCGATGAGGGTGGCGTGCTCAAGGCCCTCGAGGAGCCTACCCACTCGGCGGCTTGGGAGGCCTCCAAGCCGATCAAGGTCACGCCCTGAGTACTGGGCCAAGTTACGAGCCAGTACTGAGGCGGGCTACTTCTTCCCCATCTCCACGGTGACACCGGTGGTGTCCTTGTCGCCGACCGTCACCTCGCGGGTGACAGTGCCGAGCTGCTCCTGCCAGACCTTGAGCGTGTACTTGCCTGGCGGCACGTTGTCGAGCGCGAACTCGCCGTTGGGGCCCGTCACCGCGTAGAAGGCGTGCTCCGCGACCACCACGTACGCCCGCATCCAGGTGTGGAGATCGCAGTCGATCCTGACGGTCTCGGGCTTCTTGAACACCATCGGGATCGTCCGCCCTTTCGGCTGGGTCCGGTTGAACGTCGGGTTCTCCGTGCTGACGCTGTGAAGGTTGTGGAGGAGCCGGTCGGTGTTGAGGAATTCGACCGTACCCCCAACCGGCACGATCACGACCCTCGGCACGTAGAGACACTGCTGCTGGTCCATCTGGACGGGCTTGGACGACGGCTCCCACTTGGCCGCAGGCGGCGGCTGGATCGACACGACCGCCCAGCGGATGCCCCGGTTCGGCCCGACGATCAGCTCGTCGCTCTCATGGCTCTTGCCGCACACGTACTGGTCGATGTTGATGGGGATCGCCTTCTTCTCGAGCGCGGGGCCGGCGTAGAGGACTGCACCCTTGATGGACGCCGCCGGCGCGGGCTCGGCGACCAGCAGGCAGCCGACCACGGCAAGTACAACGATGCGGGCCAAGCGGCCAGCGTGACTCCTCATGAGCGATCTCCCTGTGAGAAGGATTACTGCGTCCACTTGAGTCCGTACCGGCGCGGCTCGTAGCCTTCGAGGTACCGGAGCAGCGCGTCCACGTCAGGAGCAGGATACCAGAGGTCGAGAAATTCCGGCTTGATGAAGCCCTCGTCTATTCCCCGCTGGAACTGTGCCCACAGCGGGTCGAAGAAGCCGTCGAGGTCCAGCACGGCCACGGCCTTGTCATGGTAGCCGAGCTGCTTGAGCGTGAGGGCCTCCAGCACCTCCTCCATCGTGCCGAGCCCTCCGGGCAGCGCCACGAAGGCATCCCCCCGCTCGTCCATGATCGCCTTCCGGTCTCTCAACCCGTCCGTGACGACCAGCTCGCTGACCTGCGTCTCACCCACGCCCAGGTCGAGCAGGGCGCGCGGAATCACGCCGGTGACGTGGCCGCCGTGGCCGAGCACCGCGCGCGCCAGCGCGCCCATGAGCCCGACGCCCCCGCCGCCGTAGATGAGCCGCCACTTCCGCTTCGCGAGCTTCTCGCCCAGCTCCACCGCGGCGGCGAAGTATTTCGGATCCACCGCGTCGCTCGAGCCGCAGAACACCGTGACGGAGCCGATCATCCACGAAGGCTCCAGAGCCAGCCGGCCGCGCCCGCCCCCAGCACCAGCCACACCGTGTCGACCTTGAAGCGCCACAGGATGCCGACCGACGCGAGCCCGACGACGGCCGTGAACGGCGAGACCACCGCGCTGCGGACCAGCGGGATGGTCGCCGCCACGATGGCGCCGACGACTGACGCGTTCACACCGGCCAGGAAGTTCTTCATCCACGACAGGTGCTTGAAGCGGTTCATGAGCGGCACGGCGACCAGGACCACGGCGAAGGCCGGCGCGAAGACGCCGAGCGCCGCCACGATCGAGCCGAGCAGGCCGCCCGCCTGGTAGCCGACGAAGACCGAGAGGTTGACGATGGGGCCCGGCGTCATCTGACCGAGGGCCAGCCCGTCGAGGAAGACGCGGTCCGACATCCAGCCGAAGTGCCGGACGGCTTCGCCGCGCACCACCGGGATGATGACGTAGCCGCCGCCGTAGACGAGCGCGCCCATCTTGATCCAGAGCCAGGCCAGGCGCGCGTAGACCTCGGGCGCCGCCGTCACGAGCGCGGGCATGGCCCACACCCGCGCCGTGGCCGCCCCTGCGGTCAGCCGTCTCAGGACGGCCGCCGCCGCGCCGCAGAGGATCAGCGTGAGCGCCGTGTCGAGGCGGAGCCACGCGGTCATTGCGAATCCCGCCCCGAAGACCAGGGCCACATCTAGCCGCGTCACCGCGGAGCGCCCGAGACGCCAGGCCGAGAAGAGGATGACCGCGACGACGGCGGGCGCGATGCCGGCGAAGACCGGCCCAAGTGCCGGCAGCGCGCCCCAGCGCTCGTAGAGGAGCGTGAAGGCCAGCATCACGCAGAAGCCGGGCAGGATGAAGGCCGTGCCGCCGATAAGCGCCCCGGGCAGCCCGCCGCGGGCATGGCAGATGAGCACGCCCAGCTGGGTCGAGGCCGGACCCGGCAGCATCTGGCACAGCGCCAGGCCGTCGAGAAACTCCTGCTTGGAGAGCCAGCGCCGGCGCTCGACCACCTCGGTCTCCATCATGGCGATGTGGACGAGCGGGCCGCCGAACCCGCCGAAGCCCAGACGCAGAAAAAGACGCACGAGGGCGCCCAGAGAACTTGGGCCGCTCACGCGGAGGCGCGGCCGGGCCGCGCGGCATTCTCTCGGGCGATCGCGGCATTGCGGCGGAGCCCCGCGGGCTTGGGGCGCAGCAGCGCCGTGCCGGCAAAGCGCGCGCGGAGCTCCTCGTCGCTCATGGCGGCGATGCGCTCGGCGCCCGGATACGGCGCCGACGGCAGGAAGGCGCCCTCGCGAGTCACGGGCGACTTCCGGTTCCACGGGCAGACGTCCTGGCAGACGTCGCAGCCGAACTCCCACGGGCCGAGCTCGCCCTCGAGCGCCGGGTCGAGAGGCCCGCGGTGCTCGATCGTGAGATACGAAATGCAGCGCCGCGCATCGAGGACATACGGAGCCGCGAACGCCCCAGTCGGGCAGGCGTCGAGGCAGGCGCGGCAGGTGCCGCACCGGTCGGGGAGCGGCTCGTCGAAGTCGAGCGCGGCCGTCGTCAGCAGCACGCCGATCAGGAACCATGAGCCCAGGTCCGGGTGGAGCAGCATGGTGTTCTTGCCGACCCAGCCCAGCCCCGCCCGCGCGGCAAGATCACGCTCGAGGATGGGGCCCGTGTCGACGTATCCCTTGCTGACGGCGCCGCAGGCCTCCGCCAGGTGCGCGGCGAGCGCGGCGAGCCGGGGCGTCATCACGTCGTGGTAGTCGCGCCCCCGCGCGTAGCGCGCCACGGGCGCCCACGACGGATCGCCCGCGGGCTCGCCCTGGTAGTAGTTGAGCGCCACGCAGACGACCGAGCGGGCGCCGGGCAGGACGCGCGCGGGCTCCAGGCGCTCGCCGAGGCGGCGCTCGAGGTAGCCCATCGTGCCGGCATAGCCGGCCTCGAGCCAGCGCCGAAGCGCGTCGCCGTGCTCCGGCGCCGAGGCAGGCCCTATCGAGACGCGATCGAAGCCCAGCTCGAGGGCGCGCGCCTTGACCAGCTCGGTCAGCGTGACGGCCGCGAGCGTCACGACCTGCGGGCCTTGACGATCAGATGCGCGCGCGTCAGGGTGCGGCCGCCCTCTTCGAGGAACGCGACGTAGCGGAACCAGCGCCCGTCCACCCGCCACTTGTCCTCGAGCCCGACGGCCGCGGCGAGCCCTTCCTCGAGCGAGGTGAAGCGCGTCACCTCGCGCTCGACCTCGATCACCTCCGGGGCGAAACCGTGGAAGCGGAGCGCCCGCTCGATCCGCGCCTCGTCATAGGCAAAGCGCGAGACCTTGCCGGTTTCCTTCCACTGCTCGACGTGGAACGCC
Source organism: Candidatus Methylomirabilota bacterium (assembly GCA_035936835.1). Taxonomy (NCBI): domain Bacteria; phylum Methylomirabilota (SeqCode); species Candidatus Methylomirabilota bacterium. Next base: position 21,763 of record DASYVT010000059.1, read on the forward strand.
ACCATCGCGAGGCACTGCCCCGGCGCCAGCGCCCGCCCCGCGCGCTCGATGATGGCGTCGGAAGCGCAGAGATACGCCGTCACCAGGTCGGGCTGCCAGCGGTCGTACTCCTCCCGCTCGACGTCCGCCTCGTGGAACTCGACATTGGACAGGCGCGCGGCCCCGGCAAGCCGCCGGGCGTCCCGGATAGCGGCGGGGTCTCGGTCGAGGCCACTTACGTGCTTGGCCCGAGGGGCGAGCCACAGCGTGAGGCGCCCGGCCCCGCAGCCGACGTCGAGCACCCGAAGTGCCTCGAGCTCCTCAGCGGCCAGCGCCGCCAGGAACCGCGGCGAGAAGGACACGCTACTCCGCCTTGAAGTACTTGGCTTCCGGGTGGTGGAAGACAAGCGCCGAGACGGACGCTTCCGGGTCCATCATGAAGCCCTCCGTCAGGGCGAGCCCGATCTGCGCCGGCTCCAGCAGGTCGAAGAGGATGCGCTGGTCCGCGAGGTTCGGGCAGGCCGGATAGCCGAAGGAGACGCGAAGACCCTGATAACGCGCCTTGAGCTTGTCCTCGAGCGCCATGCCGGGCGGATCGGGGAAGCCCCACTGGGTACGGAGGCGCGCGTGGAGCATCTCCGCCAGCGCCTCGGCCAGCTCGATGGCGAGGGACTGGATGGCGTGGGAGCGGAGGTACTCTCCCTCCTCCTTCCAGCGCTCGGCGAGCTGCCTCACCCCCGCTCCACACGTGACGGTGAAGAGCGCGACGTAGTCCGGCTCGCCAGAGGCGGCGTCGCGCACGTAGTCGGAAAGGCACAACCGCTCGCCCCCGCGCTGGCGCGGAAAGTGGAAGCGCGCCGCCTCCCGCCCGTCGCGGTAGAGGATCAGGTCGTCGCCGGACGAGCGCGCCTCGAAGAACCGGTAGAGCGCGTTGGCGTCGATCCATCCGTGCTCGGCGGCCTCGCGTTCGAGCCCTTCGATCACCGCGTTGATCTCGACGGTCGTGGGATCACCCTCCGCCAGCAGGCGCGCCACGGACCCCTTCACGCCCAGGTGCTTGCCCAGCAGCATCTGGAGGTTGAGGTACGGGTAGAGGTGGGCGAGAGGCACGCGCCGCAGCACGTGGAGATCGAGGTCGGACGGCTTCGGCACTGGAACCGTCCGTGAGACGGTCGAGCGCTCCGCCACGGGCGCCGCCTGCGCGGGCGCCACTTGTTCCGCCGCCGCCGCTGCCGCGCCCGCGCGCAGCGCCTCCTGCTCAGCCCGCAGCCGCTCGAGAGCCGCCTCCCGGGTGGTCGCGCCGAAGACCCGGTTGGCGAGGTCGAGGCCGTCCATGGCGTCCTTGGCGTAGAGGGTCGGCCCGCCATACTCGACCGCGATGCGCGTGGCGGTGAACCTGCGTGTCAACGCCGCGCCGCCGACGAAGAGGGGGATCTCGATCCCCGCCGCGCGAAGGTCCTGCGCGGTCGTCACCATCTGCTGGGCGGACTTGACGAGCAGCCCCGACAGCCCGATGGCGTCCGGCTTGTGCTGGTGGTAGGCCGCGATCAGCTCCTCGGGCGGGATCTTGATGCCGAGGTTGATGATGCGGTAGCCGTTGTTCTTCAGCACGATCTCGACCAGGTTCTTGCCGATGTCGTGGACGTCGCCCTTGACCGTCGCCAGCACGAGCGTCGCGCGCGTCGCGCTCTCGTCCTTCTCCATGAAGCCCTCGAGGTAGGCGACGGCCGCCTTCATGGCCTCGGCCGACTGGAGCACCTCGGCCACGATCAGCTGGTTGTCGTTGAAGAGCCGGCCCACTTCCTCCATGCCCTTCATGAGAGGCCCGTTGACGATCGCGAGCGCGCCGGCCTCCTTGAGTTTCAGGGCCAGGTCCTCGAGGAGGCCCTCCTTCGAGCCTTCCACGATGTAGCGCCCCAACCGCTCGTCGAGCGGCAGCGCGACGGTCGATTTCGCCTCCTTCTTCCTTCCGCGGAAATGGGCGGCGAAGGCCGCGACGGGGTCCGTGCCGCGCCAGTAGATCAGGTCTTCCGCTAGCGTGCGCTCTTCCTCGGGGATGGAGGGGTAGCGCTCGAGCCGCTCGCTGTTGACGATGGCGTAGTCGAGCCCTGCCTTGATGCAGTGGTAGAGGAAGACGGCGTTCAGCACCTCGCGCCCCGCCGGCGGGAGGCCGAAGGAGACGTTCGAGATGCCGAGGATCGTCTTGCACGCGGGGAAGCGCGCCTTGATGGCACGGATGCCCTCGATCGTCTCGACGGCGGAGCCGATGTAGTTCGCGTCACCCGTGCCGACGGGGAAGACCAGGGCGTCGAAGATGAGGTCGCGCTCGGCCAGCCCGTACTGCTCCGTGAGCAGCGCGTGCGAGCGCTCGGTGACTGCCAGCTTCCGGGCGCGCGTGACGGCCATGCCCTGCTGCTTGTCCTCGTCGATGCAGCCGACCACGACGGCGCCGCCATACGTCTTGAGCAGCGGCACGACCCGGTCGAAGCGCTCGAGACCGTCCTCGAGGTTGATCGAGTTGACGATGGCCTTGCCCTGGCAGGCCTTGAGCGCGCTCTCGATGACGGCCGCGTCGGTCGAGTCGATCATGAGCGGGACCTTGACCATGCGGGTCACGCGGGCCATGAAGCGATCCACGTCGGCCAGCTCGTCGCGGTCCGGGTTGGCGAGGCAGACATCGACCACCTGCGCCCCGCCCTTGACCTGGGCACGGCCGACCTCGGCCGCCTCCTCGAACTTGTCCGCGACGATCAGCTCCTTGAACTTCCGCGAGCCGATGACATTGGTCCGCTCGCCCACCAACAGAGGGCGGTTGTCGTCGGCTGGGTAGACCGCCTCGATGCCGCTGACCGCCGCGGCGCGGCTCGCCGCCGGGCGCCGTGGCGTCCGCCCCTCGGCGATGCGGGCCAGCGCCGCGATGTGCGCCGGGGTCGTCCCGCAGCAGCCGCCGATCGCGTTGACCCAGCCCTCCTCGACGAAGCGTCGCATCTTGAGCGCCAGGCTCTCGGCCGTCTCCTCGTAGTGGCCGCGCTCGTCCGGCAGCCCCGCGTTGGGATACGCGGTGACGAAGCACGTCGCGATCTCGCTCAGCGAGCGCAGATGGTCCGTCATGAACTCGGGCCCCGTGGCGCAGTTGAGCCCGATCGAGAAGAGACCGAGGTGCTCGAGGGAGGCGTAAAGCGCGTCCACCCCCTGCCCCGCCAGCATCGTGCCCATGGGCTCGATGGTGCCGCTGACCATGAGGGGCAGGGAGCGCCCCGCCTCGGCCATGGCGCGCTTCACGCCGATGGCGGCCGCCTTGACGTTCAGCGTGTCCTGGCAGGTCTCGAGGAGGAGCGCGTCCACGCCGCCTTCGATCAGCGCACGCGCCTGGCGGTAGTAGGCGTCGAGCACCTGATCGAAGGTCACGCCGCCCGTGACCGAGATGGTCCGGGTGCCGGGGCCCATGCCGCCCAGGACGAAGCGCGGACGCTCCTCGGTGCTCCGGCTGTCGGCGGCCTCGCGGGCCAGCCGCGCCCCGGCAAGCGTGATCTCGTGGCAGCGCTCGGCCAGTCCATATTCGGCAAGCACATAGGGGGCACAGCCGAAGGAATTGGGCGAGATGAGATCGGCGCCGGCGTCGAGATAGGCCTCGTGTATGGCCCGGATGACGTCGGGGCGCGTGAGGTTGAGGTGCTCGTTGCACCCCTCGAGGGCCGCCCCGCCGAAATCGGCCGCGCCGAGGTCGCGCGCCTGGATCTGGGTGCCCATGGCCCCGTCCATGAGCAGGATGCGGCCCCCGAAGGCCTGGGCGAGTTTCGATCCGGCGCCGCTCATGCGCTCATTCTAGCGCAGCGGCGCCGAAACCCGCAGGGAGGCGCTCAGCCTGTGATCGCGCCTTCCATGGCTGCGCCGCGAGCCGAGGAGCCAGCGCTCCTCTTCGGGACCCTGTAGGGGTGTCGCGGGCCCCGCGGCCCAGGGCAGCCGTCTGCCCGGACCCAGACTCGCGCCCCGATGAACGGCCCCCTCCTCCGGTTGGACGATCCCGTTTGACCTCTCCCACGCGCTCTGGCATGCTCGGCGCACGATACCGGGCGGTTCATCCGCGCTGTGCGCAGTTGACTGGCCAAGGCCCACGCCGGCCGTGACTGAGAATAGGCTTTATGTCATCGACGCTCTCCGCCGCATCTTCGAAAGCTGTTTCCCCGTTTCGACGGCGGCTTCCGCCACTTCATTTGTGTTCATTGTCTCCGGGGGCCGGGGCCGGAGATACTCTTTCGCAGCCGGATCCCCGTGGAAGGCTCCGGGGTGAATCTCGACGAGACGCTTCTTCGAAGAAGGAGTCCCCATGCCCGAAGGCCCGGAAGTCGAAACCGAAAAACTGCACGAGACGATTCACGAGGAGCTGGAGCACGGGGGCGGCTCGTTCCTGAAACGGATCGCGCTGACGACGGCGATCCTCGCGGCGTTCGCGGCCATCGCCTCGCTCCGCGCCGGCGCCACCGTGAACGTGGCGCTGGTCCTGAAGACCGAGGCCACGCGCCTGCAGGCGGAAGCCTCCGACCAGTGGGCCTACTACCAGGCGAAGGGCCTGAAGGCGGCGGTCCAGGAAGCTTCCGCTACGTCGTGGCTCGCCATGGGCAAGGAGCCGCCCGCGAAGTACCTGGACGACCAGAAGCGCTACAAGGACGAGCAGGCCGAGATCCGGAAGAAGGCCGAGGAAAAGGAGCATCAGCGCGACGAGAAATCGAAGGAGGCAGACGAGCTCATCCACCACCACCATGGCTTCGCGAGCGCGGTGGCCCTGTTTCAGGTCTCCATCGCGCTCGGCGCCGTGGCCGCCCTCACCCGCAACCGCCTCGTCTGGTTCGGCTCCATGGGTGTGGGCCTCGTGGGCATCGTCCTCTTCGCGAAGACGCTGTTCGGCTAGCTGTCAGCCTTTCTTCGGAGCGATCCGCCGTCTCATGGCCGCCGCGTGAGCGTGGCGCGCGAGCGGATCGCTTCAGGGCGGATGCATCTCATCGCCACGATCGACGCCCCGGCCGTCATTCAGCGGATCCTCGCCCATCTCGGGCTCCCAGGTGTGCGGGACGGCCCGCCGTCCCCGGCCGCCGTGTCGGCGGCGGAAGCTGAGCAGCGGGCACTCCCCTACGTGACGAGGTAGGCGGTGCCACGGGCCCGACCAGCTGCGCACGTCTGCCCTGCGGCTGCCTGGGGCCCAGGTGGAGAACTCCCGCCCCCAGCGTCGAGGCTCCGGTTTGACCTTTCCGGTGCGCTGTGGCAACATCGGAGGAACCTGGGAGGGGCACTTATCCCCGTTGTGCCAAGGCGATGACTGAGAATAGCTCGCGCGCTAACGAATCCGTCCCGGGAGCAGCACCACCGGGCGACGGCAAGTGGGACCATCCATCCTCCTGACTCTCCAAAATCCGTCGGGGATGTGACGACAAGCGTCATACAGAAGCGTGGCCGTAGCCTTGAGTGCTCCACAAGTAGCTGATTTTGTCGCGTGTCCATCATCCGGCAACGACGGTACGTCGCTTGCAGCAGATTCACAGCCGGGGGACTATCATGCCCGTCAAATTGCGGCGGCCGGAGTCGCGTCAACGCCCACGGACCAAGGTCAACTGGCCGGTGGTCGTGGAGCTGGACGATCGGGTGCTTCACGGCGAGGCGATTGACGTGAGTCAACTCGCCGTCAAGGTGCGCCTCGGGGAGCGGCTGGAAGACGCTTCGCTTGTGACGCTGCATCTCAACCCGCCCCAGGGATGCCCCGTCGACGCCCGAGCGATCGTATGGCGAACGGATGACGACGGTCCAGTCTTCCTCTTCCTCAAGAAGACGCCCGCCGTCCTTCTCGCAGGCAATGACAAGCACTCGCCGGCGCCGCGTGTTCTCACGATCCTGGTTGTCGACGATGATCCCAGCGTAGGCACTTTGGCGCGGGACATTCTCGGGTCCGCGGAATATCTCGTCCTCTTCACTCAGGATCCGGTCGAAGCGATCCAGCTGGCCAAGCAACGGCCAGGTGACATTGATCTCCTGCTCGTGGACGAGGTCATGCCATTGATGGACGGTCGAGAGCTCGCTCGACGTGTGCTCGACCTTCGCCCCAAGGTGAAGGTCTTGCTCATGTCGGGATTCGAGATGTCCAGTCTCCGGGACACGGGATGGCCGGTCATCGCGAAGCCCTTCGGCATCACGGAGCTCATCGAGAAGATCGAGGAATGCACCACCGCAAAGAGACGATCATCGGTATTCGCGGCTCCGACGCGATCCGCTCGACGGCCGACGGACCGGACAACCCGCTCGGACACCCCTTGACGTCCCCACTCTCGGCATGGCCTTCGCAGACGTAGGGCCGAGGACCGCGTGGAGCCCCAAGCGGGCGCCTGAAGCCGCGCTCGGGGCTCCGACCGAGCGTTGCCGGTTGGGCGAGATTCTTCTCGCCAACCAGGCGATCAACGAGCAGCAGCTCGAGGATGCCCTGGCCCAACAGGGGAGCCTGAACCTTCCCCTCGGCGCGGTACTGGTCAAGCTCAACTACGTCACGGACGACACCATGCGGCAGGCGCTGAGCAAGCAGCTCAACGTGCCCTTTATCGACCTCGAGAACGTGACGATCGATCGCCGGCTTGCCCGCGTGATCAACCGGAGCTACGCGCGGCGCCATTCGGTGCTGCCGATCGCCCAAGTCGGCCGGACGCTGACCGTCGCCATGGACGATCCGACGGACGGAGCCGTGATCGATGAGCTGATGCGGCTCACGAGCTTCGGCATCACCGTCGTCACATCCTCGAGCCGGGCGATCCAGCGGGCGTTCCGTCGCCTCTATGAAGAGGCGCCGGAAGCGCCCGGGACACTTGACGCCCAGCTGATTACGCCGATGGACCCTCCTTCCGACGTGGGCCAGGGTTCGTCGGCCATCGGCGACGAGCAGGCGGCCCGGCGCGCGGATGAGCTCTTTCGGCAGATCCTCTTTCGCGCGCTCGAAAGCCGCTGCAGTGACATCCATCTGGAGACGTTGCCGTTGGGGCTGCACGTGCGTTACCGGGTCGACGGTGTCCTGCGTAAGGCGCACTTTGGGACGCTGCAGGACAATCTCGATCAGAACATGCGCGAGATCACGTCGCGAATCAGGATTCTCTCCAAGCTCGACATCACCGAGCGGCGTCGCCCGCAAGACGGCAGCTTCCGGGTGTCGGTCATCCGCGGCGCGAGCAAGGTCACGATCGACCTGCGCGTCTCGGTCATCCCGAGCTACTCGGGCGAGAGCGTCGTCATCCGGATTCTGGATCGAGCGCAGGCGCCGCGCTCCATTGCCGCGCTCGATCTGTCGCCCGTCGTCTTATCCCGTCTCGAAGGGCTGCTCCAGCGCACCACCGGCATCTTCCTGGTCACCGGGCCCACCGGGTCCGGCAAATCGACGACACTCTACGCCTGTTTGATGACGCTTCACCGCCCGGAGATCCGCATCCTCACCGCGGAGGACCCGGTGGAGTACGTCTACGACGAACTGAGCCAATCGCAAGTCAACGACGAGATCGGCAACACGTTCGCTGGGTATCTCCGGGCGTTTCTCCGGCATGACCCGGAAATCATCATGGTTGGCGAGATTCGCGACCAGGAAACCGCGGAGATGGCCTTCCGCGCCGCCCAGACCGGGCACCTCCTCCTCAGCACGCTGCACACCAACAGCGCGATTGCCGCGCTCCCGCGTCTGCTCGATCTCAAGATCGAGTCTTCGCTCATCGGCTCGTCGCTCATCGGAGTCATGTCGCAGCGACTCGTTCGCCGGATCTGCCCATCCTGCCGGCAAGAATACGTGCCATCGCCTGAAGTGCTCAACGTGTTCTTCGAGACCGTGTCGGCCCACGTGAAGCTCTTCCGAGGGGTGGGGTGCGCCGACTGCGGCTTCAGCGGCTACAAAGGCCGGATGATGGTCGCCGATCTCTGGATGCCCGACGAGCAAGACGCGGGGCTCATCACCAGGCAGGCACACTTCGACGAAATATGTGCGAGCGCACAGCGCACTACGTCCAGCATGGCTCAGGATGCCCACGAGCGGCTGGTGGCGGGCACCACGACCGCCGAGGAACTGCTACGCGTGCTGCCGTACGGCGCCATCGTCGAGCATCGCCGACGATTTTCTCGCTGAGGCGGCGTCGGGCTTCGGGGGAGTCCGGTGCCTCCATGCCGCCTCCGTCCCGAGGACGAGGGAGCAGGGCGAATCTCGCCGTTGCACCTCGCCGGGCCGGAGTATACAGGAAGGGATGCGAGACCCCTTTGATGGCGCCACCGCCGTCGCGATGGGGAAGACCCGCTTGGCTCGAATAGGCGCAGGTTTACAGGCATCCAGGGCGATAGAGTAGGATGCACGTAGATGGCCGGGAAGAGCTCTCAACGGCTGCGTACTCAGTAGGTCGCGGGTTCAACTCCCGCCCCCAGCTCCACTTAACGGTATCTGAAGATCGCCGGCCGCTGGGCGGATCACGAGCGATGGGCACTGCTCGTCGAAGACTGGCGGCCCTCTCTCCGCCTTATGATGACTCCTCGACGGCGGGAGCTGAGCAGCGGGCACTCCTCTACGTGACGAGGTAGGCGGTGCCACGGGCCCGAGCCGCTGCGCACGTCTGCCCTGCGGCTGCCTGGGGCCCAGGTGGAGAACTCCCGCCCCCTGCGTCGAGGCTCCGGTTTGACCTTTCCGGCGCGCTCTGGCAGCACCGGCGGAACATGGGAGGGGCATTTATCCCCGTTGTGCCAAGGCGATGACTGAGAATAGGCTTCATGTCATTTACGCCCACACCCAGATCGCGCTCGCTGGTGAGCGCGATGCCGAACTGGATGAGCTCCTTCAACAGGTGTGTGAGCGGCGGTTTTTGGGTTGCCATCGCGATTGTCATCGTTGCCACAGGGAGCGGCAAGGTGTGTGTCACGCCTTTTGGTAAGAACGTAAACCGCCGTAATTGGTCGTGTTTCCGCGTTGCCCCGGCAGGTGGTGCCGTGTCAGCCTGGGTAATTTCATTGCAGTTGGTCGTTTTCCTAACGGCTGCTAGAATCGTCGCACGATGGATAACGTCCTGGTGATCGACGACGAGCGGAGCATTCGTGCACTGGTCGAGAAGGTCCTCAGCGAATCCGGCGTGGACGTGCACGGCGCAGCGACCGGAAAAGAGGGCCTCGAGATGTCCGACGAGCTGGGTCCCGAGGTGGTGCTGGTGGACTTGCGCCTGCCGGACATCGACGGTATCCACGTGCTGCGCGAGCTCAAGACCCGACATCCGGACACGGCCGTCATCATGATCACCGGCTTCGGCCACATCGAGAGCGCGGTGGCTGCGATGAAGAGCGGCGCCACCGACTACCTCGAGAAGCCGTTCCAGCACCTCGACAAGCTACGCATCTCCGTGAGGCGGGCCCTGGAGGAAGTCAAGGCCCGGCGCGAGATCCATCGGCTCACGAGCCGTGAAGAGGACAAGTACCGCACCGACCAGCTCATCGGCGAGTCGGCGTCGACGCGCAACCTGCGCGAGGTGATCGGCCAGCTCGCCCGCAGCGAGGCGCACACGATCCTCGTGAACGGCGAGAGCGGCACCGGCAAGGAGCTCGTGGCCAAGGGCCTGCACTACGAGAGCGCGCGCCGCGCCTTCCCCTTTATGGAAGTCAACTGCGCCGCCATCACGGACACTCTCTTCGAGAGCGAGCTCTTCGGCCACGAGAAGGGCGCCTTCACCGACGCCAAAGGCACGAAGAAGGGGCTCATGGAGATGGCCGACCGCGGCACGCTCTTCCTGGACGAAGTGGGCGAGGTCTCGCCCAGCGGGCAGGCAAAGCTCCTGCGCTGCTTACAGGAGCGGATGTTCAAGCGGGTGGGCGGCACGCGGGACATCAAGGTCGACGTGCGGGTCATTGCCGCCACCAACCGCTCGCTGGAAGCAATGGTCAAGGATGGCACGTTCCGGGAGGACCTGTTCTACCGCCTGAACGTCATCCCCATCGCCATCGCGCCCCTCCGGGACCGCAAGGACGACATCCTGCCGCTGGCCCGCCACTTCCTGGCGGAGGCGAACCGGACCTTCCATAAGGCGGTCAAGCGGATCGCCCCCGAGACCGAAGCGGTCATGCTCGGCTACGGCTGGCCGGGCAACGTGCGCGAGCTGAAGAACCTGATCGAGCGCCTCGTGATCCTCAGCACCGCGGAGTCGATCGAGCCTCATCACCTGCCGGTACAGTTCTCCAGCTTGCCCGAGACGCGCATGGCGGCGGAAACGTCCATGGCGCCCCGAACGCTCGCGGCCGTGGAGCGCTCGTACATGCAGCAGGTGCTGCATCAAGTGAACGGCAACAAGAGCGAAGCCGCCAAGATCCTGGGCATCACTCGCCAGACGCTCCGAAAGAAGCTCACCGACGCCTGAGCCTGCGCTGGGCATTTTCTGACCGGTGGACGCAAACCCGGCCGTCGGCACCGGTCAGAAAACAGCCACGCGCGGCCTGAGGTCCCGCCGCAGCGGGTATAAAAACTTTTGTTCACAGGCACTTATCCCGGATCATCGAGATTGGTACTGGGCTTGCTCATTAGCAGCCCGGCTGGCGCCCGACCCCGCACCCAGGCATAAGGGAGTTCCGATGAAATTGGAGGCCACGAAGTGAGCGCGCACGCCGTGAGCGTGGAAAAGGAGCCCTCGGTGGAATCTCTGCATGTCCTCGTGGTGGATGACAACGCATCACTGCTCCGCTTCCTCGTTTCCGCCTTCACGGCCAATGGCTGCGACGTGGCGCAGGCCTCCGACGCCGAGCAGGCGCTCGAGCTCATCGCGGCGACGAGCTTCGATCTCGTCGTCTCCGACATCAAGATGCCGGGGCTGACCGGGCTCGACGTCCTTCGCGCCGTGAAGGGCGCGCAGCCCAGCACGCCGGTGGTGCTCATCACGGGCGCGCCCTCGGTCACGTCGGCGGTGTTCGGACTTCGTCACGGCGCGTACGACTACCTCGCGAAGCCGTTCTCGATCAAGGAGATCCAGGACCTGCTGGCGCGCATCCGCGACGACCGCAAGAAGTGGAACGGGCAGGTTCCCCTTCCCGCCGGCCTCGCGGAGGAGCTGTCGCGACGCCAGTCGGGCGTGGAGACGCTCTTCCACATCGGCGGGCTCGCGCTGCAGGGGTTGGAGCCGGCCGCTTTCGTCGACAAGGTGCTCGAGCACACGGTGCGAAGCCTTCGCTGCGACGCCGCCCTCCTGCTCATGCGCGACGAGGAGGGACAGTTCACGTCGAGCCGCCACGGCGAGCCTGCGCTCGTGAACTTCGTGCTTGCCGCCCTGCAGAAGTCCTTCGAGCAGGTGGTGAAGACCGGGGCCCGCGCGGTGGTGACGATCACCCAGACGGGGCAGCCCGTCGACGCCATCGCCACCGCCATCCCGGGCGTGGGCCGCTCCGTGGGCCTGCTGTGCCTGGCGCGGGAGGCGAAGAGCGGCGGCTTCCTTCCCGACGAGCGGGAGATGCTCCTCGGCTACGCGCAGACGACGGCGGTCGCGCTGCAGAAGCTGATCCTGCGCGACAACATCGAGCGCAACCTCGTCGACACCATCACCGCCTTCGTCAACGCCATCGAGTCGAAGGACCCCTACCTGAAGGGGCATTCCGCGCGCGTGGCGCTGTACGCGGGAGAGCTCGCGGTCACCATGGGGCTGCCAGCGGAGACGGTGGACGTCGTGCGGCGCGGCGCCATGCTGCACGACCTCGGCAAGCTCGCCATCATGGACACCATTCTGCGGAAGCCGGGGCCGCTCACGGAGGAGGAGTTCACGCTCATCAAGGCCCATCCCGTGGCGGGGGCCAAGATCCTCGAGCCGCTGCGCTTCCTCGCGCGCGAGGTGTGCGCCGTGCGCTATCACCACGAGCGCTTCAACGGCTCCGGCTATCCGGACGGCCTTGCCGGTGAGGACATTCCGCTCGTGGCGCGCATCACGACGGTCGCCGACGTCTTCGACGCCATCACCTCCAACCGGGCCTATCGGACGGCGATGACGGTGGAGGAGGCGCGCGAGGAGATCGCGCGCGGGCGCAACAGCCACTTCGATCCGCGCATCGCCGACGCCTTCGCGCGCATTCCGGTGGAGCGCCTCGTGGAGTTCAACCGCCACTACGAGAGCCTCGTCAGCCCGGCCATGCCCATCGATCTCGCCGCCGCCGCGGCGCTGGTGAGGGCGCAATGAGCCAGCCACGCACCCGAATCCTGATCGTCGACGACGCCGGCTCGGTGGTGGTGCTGTGCGTGAACGTGCTGCAGGCGCTCGGCTACGCGGTGAAGGGCGCCAATCGCGGTGAGGCCGCGATAGAGATGCTCCGCAAGGAGAGCTTCGATCTCATGGTGCTGGACTACAAGATGCCCGGCATGTCGGGATTCGAGGTCTTCGAGCAGGCCCGCCCGCTGCACCCGAACATGGCCGTCGTGCTCGTCACCGGACACGGCACACCGGACATTGTGAACGAGGCCAACCGCCTCGGCTTCAACGCGATTCTCCTCAAGCCCTTCACGTCGGACGAGCTGCGGGCGACCGTTGAGAAAGTCCTCGCCGACCGGGCGTAGCCGGTGGCGGCTTCTGCGGTGACGTCGGTGCTGGGCAGCCTGAAGTGGGGCGTCGACCGCATGCTGGCCGTGGGCTACGGTGTCGTCTACGACTACATCTTCGAGCACTTCGACCCCTACCGGCGGCTGCAGCGCGAAGTGCTCGCCGCGGTGGAGGCGGAGGCGGGCGCCGAGCGCGCGGCTGTGCGCATCCTCGACATCGGCTGCGGGCCGGGCAACTTCTCGCTCATGCTGGCCGAGGCCGGCTTCACCGTGGTCGGCCTGGACGCGTACGACCCTCTGATCAGCCTCGCACAGGAGAAACGCCGGACGCAGCGGCTGTCGAACCTGGCCTTCAAGCACGGCGATCTCGTGAAGGACAGTCCGTTCCGCTCCGAGCACTTCGACCAAGTCATCAACGTCCACTTCCTGTACGCGCACCCCGACCCGATATCGGTGCTGCGGGCGGCGTACCGTGTCCTCAAGCCCGGCGGCCACGCCGTCTTCGTCAACCTCACCCGCCGCGTGCCCATGTGGGCGACGATCCGCGAGTTGTCGGCGCGCGAAGGCATCGTCCCCGTGCTCAGGAGCCTCGTGTGGGTGCTGCCGAACACGATCTTCGAGACGGTGCGGCGGCGGAGCGGGCCCCATTACTGGGACGAGGAACGCATGGCCCGCCATCTGCGGGAGGCAGGCTTCGAGCTCCTCACGCTGCGCCGCACGTTTTTCGATGGCGCCAGCCTTCTGGCCTCCGTTCGCAAGCCGCAGACCGCCGCAGGGGCCTCCGCCCAGCCGGAGCCGGTGCCATGAGCTCGCGCGCCAGCCTCGTGGCCCCTGGTCAGTTTCTCGCCGAAAGCCGTGGACGAAGTGGTGCGACCGATCAGGAATCACCCATGACGCAGGCGGCCAGAGCGCAGCTCATAGAAAGTGGATCAGTAGAATCAATAACTTATATCAATTCATCGGTCTGGTACCTCTCTTGCAACGTCAGTGTCGTGCAGTTGGAGCCGTCGAGATCACATGACAATCGGGTCACGTGGGGTTCAGGGGACTACAACCATCATCTTTGGTCGACTTGGGGCTCGCCGGAATACACTGGCGAGAGGTGAGGAGATGACAATGCAGAGCAAGGCTCGATCGATTTTGCGGAAGGTAGGTTTCATGTTCGGGATTGCGCTCGCGGCGCTGCCGCTCGTGCTTGCCCCCGCAGTCGCGCAGGCGCAGAGGGGATTCCAGACGTTCGACGCCCATGGCCCATTCGTGATCAGCCTGGGCAAGGACATTCACGCCGCCGGCAACAGCGGCCGATTCGTGGTGCCCGTGCGCCACGTGTACGGACTGCTCGTTGGCTCGCCCACCAGCACCAACTGGCTACCGTTCGTACCCTTTGTGATCGAGTTCGCTACGAACGTGCCGATTGCGACGCAGTCCGGTAACGTGCATGGCACACTCTCGATCTGCGAGGCGGCGGTCCCGACATTACTACCGCCGCTGTTCTGGTGCGTCGAAGACACGAGTATTAACTTCAGCGTTCCTTCGGGTCTGGATAACCCTGTGTTCCAGCCGGGCGCGGTCACGCGACAGGCCCACGTAGCTCTCCAGACGCAAATCGGGGTGACGCCGGTGTTGTGCAGTGCTCTGAACGACCCCGATGTCCGTTGCACCGCTCCCGACGGGTTCGCGATTGGGCTTCTCGTCACCGGATCGTTCACCTTTACTGGTGGGACGGCGCAGGGCCACGGGGACGTCAACGGCTACCTCGTGCTTCAACTGGATAGCGCCGGTCACATCATCGGCATCGCGATGTCGAACGGGGGCCCCGCGAGCAATGTCAACTTCACAGGTGTGTGGAAACCCTAGACTGATGGTCCAGGACGGTATCGCGGAAGCATACCCACGGGCCGCAGTCGGTGGACGGGCAGTGAAGCTGCCCGGAGCCGTCTGCGGCCTTTGGTCGAACAACCTACTGGATGACACAATGGTCGCGACGGTCGTACGCAGGACAAAGATCACGCACGTGAAGCCGATCACGCGAGAGCCCGAGTCAGACGAGGGCCGGGCGACGGCCTCGCAGGGGGCCATCGTCTTCCGGAACAAGTACATCTTCCTCCGGACGCTGGTCCCGAGCGACCTCGCGTACCTCTCGGAGTGGGCCAACGATCCCCACTTAAAAGGAGATCGACCTCGAGACGTCGCCGGGCGTCTTCTTCTTCCCCGGGCTGCTCATCAACGGCACGGTGACGTTCACGGATGGCGCCCAGGGCCACGGCACGGTCGACGCCTGGGTCATTCCCATCATCGACCACAACTCGGGCCATATCGTTGGCGTGTTCGCCGGTGCTCTCCTCCTGCAGGGCAACTAGGTAAGAATCAGGAGACCCGTCATGCTCAGTACCGCGGTCGTTGAACGATTCGACGGCCAGCCGCAGCCGGAGGCCCCGATGCCGGGGCTGACCCGGCTGCGGCTGGCCGGGCCCATCACCGCGGCCACCTCCGCGGGCGCGCGGGAAGCGCTCCTGGAGTCCGCGCGCCGCTCCGACTTCAGGCTGCTGGTCGATCTGCACGACGTTACCGCCCTCGACGCTTCCGGCGTGGCCGCACTCCTCGAGGGCCGGCGCCAGATCGACGGACACGAACAGGGTGTCATGGTGCTCCGCGCCAACGAAATCGTGATTCGCGCCCTCAAGGAGTCGGGAACGATGGCCGCGTTCAAGGTCTGGAAGGGTTAGAAATGTGATCTCCGTCGAGGACCTCTCGCAGAACACGCCGCTCGCGCGCGCTTCCACCCCGGCCGCGGGGATCGTCATCTCGCGCGGGCACCGCGTCTATCTGCGCACGCTGACGGTCCGGGACCTGGATCTCCTCACGGAATGGGTGGACGACCCCTTCATCGAGCGCATGGTCGGAAGTGAGTTCTTGCAGTCCTACAAGCACGTGTATGACAAGTCGCCCGACTTCTTCGGCGCGATCCTCAAC
>DASYVT010000060.1 GCA_035936835.1 Candidatus Methylomirabilota bacterium
CCTCCAACCTGCTCATGATGACGGCTGTCGGGCTCCTTATCAGCGCGCCCTTGTTTGGCTGGGTGTCCGATCGATGGATGGGACTGAGGCGCCCGCCGCTGATCGCGTCGACGGCCCTCTACGCCGCCATATGGGCGCTGATCGCGCTCCCGCCCACGCCGGTAGCGCTCCGCTGGCTCGCTCCGCTCTGCTTCCTCCTGGGCTTCGCCTCGGGAGGCGTCTCGCTCGTCTTCGCCTGCATCCGCGAGGTCAACGATCCGCGCCACGTGGGTGTGGCGCTGGGCTGCCAGAACCTGCCGGTTTTCCTGGGCTTCGCCCTCATGCAGTGGCTCACCGGCGTGCTCCTCGACGCGAACTGGACGGGCACCTTGGTCGCGGGGAGCCGCGTCTACCCGCTTGCGGCCTACCGCGTCGCCTTTACGCTCTGCTTCGCCGTCGCCTTCGCCTCCTTCGTGGCGGCCTGCCTGACGACCGAAACGCGCTGCCGCAATGTCTGGGCGCAGGCTCACCCTCACGCCTGAGGGCGTGGAGCTCGCCTACCGTCACGGGATCTTCCCCATGGCGGACGAGCGCTCGGGTGAAGTCCTCTGGTTCAGGCCCGATCCGCGCGCAATTATCCCCCTCGACGGCTTCCACGTCTCGCAGTCGCTTGCGCGGTCCATCAAGCGCGCCACCTTCGAGATCCGCTTCGACACCGACTTCGAGGGCGTGATGCGCGGCTGCGCCGACAGGCCGGAAGGCACGTGGATCTCGGACCGCTTCGTCGAGGTATACGCGGCGCTCCACCGGGCGGGCAAGGCTCACAGCGTCGAGGCGTGGCGG
The DNA here is from genome assembly GCA_035936835.1 of Candidatus Methylomirabilota bacterium. Lineage (NCBI taxonomy): Bacteria > Methylomirabilota (SeqCode) > Candidatus Methylomirabilota bacterium. Next base: position 823 of record DASYVT010000060.1, read on the forward strand.
GAGGGGCGGCTGGTGGGCGGCGTCTACGGCCTGGCGCTGGGAGGCGCCTTCATGGCGGAGAGCATGTTCCACCGCGAGACCGACGCCTCGAAGGTGGCGCTGGCGGCGCTGGTCCCGCGCCTGCGGGAGCAGGGCTTCATCCTGCTGGACGTCCAATACCTCACCCCGCACCTCGAGAGCCTGGGCGCCGTCGAGATCACGCGGCGGGAGTACGAGCGGAGGCTCGAGCGGGCGCTCGGCCTCCCCTGCCGCTTCGCTTAGATCACCTCGTCCTTGCGGGAGAGGACTTCGCCGAATCGGGACAGCGCGGGAGGTGGGAGCGTCTTGTACACTTCCTCGATCCTGACGTTGATCTCGCGGTTGGCGATCGCGAAGAGGCTCCGGCCCGCCGCGTCGCCCTCGACGAGGAAGGGCCCGAGCTTCTCCACCTCGAGCACCCAGCACGCCTGGGCGATGCCCAGCTCCTTCAGCCAGTGGACGTCGAGCACGCGCTTGATGCTCCGCCCGTACATCGCACCGAGGCCGTAGCCGACGGTCGTCAGGTAGACGGCGCCGTGGGGCACGAACCACTCGCGATAGGCCAGCTCGGTCAAGCCCGCCTTGCCCACGATCACCTTGGCGCCCGAGCGCTCGAACCAGGCCGCCATCGACTTGCCGAAGCGGAAGCTGGCCGTGGCCGTGACGGCTTCGACCGAATAGGAACCGTCCGGGCGCACCGAGGCCGCGGGCGAGCAGTGGAAGTTGACGTTGGTCAGCTCGCGCAAGCCCGCCGGCAGCGGCAGACCTTTGTCCACGACCTGGCGGTAGACGCCCTCTCGCGCCGTGTAGAGCGCGCCCGAGAGATAGACCACGTCGCCGAGCTTCAGCGAGCGGATGGCCTCGGCGGAGACGGGAGTGCTGAGGTGGACTTCGTCCATCTGGACATCGTCCAGCCGCTGGATCTCCGTCATTCGATACCCTGCCGACGATAGTAATCGGTGAACCACTGCGGGTCGGTCCTGAACTCCACGGTGCCGCTCGGGAACACGCGCGCGGTCGAGCGTCGGGAGGACAGGCAGAACTGGTGCATCGCGATGGGCATGCCGCCCGTGTGCGTGTGCGCCAATTCCACGTGCGTCGCGACGACCATGGAGGTGCCCGCGAAGCCCATGGCGCCGATGCCGATGTGGTTGCCGAGCGCAGTCAGCTCTTCCTCGAGCGCCGCGGCTGCGGGATCCGGGCTGCGGGTGCCGACGGCGCGGAGGCACGCCGCCTCTTTCCCGAGCCTCATGCAGGTGTCCTTCGAGCCGCCGATGCCCACGCCCACGATGGCGGGCTGGCAGGCGAGCCCGCGCTTGCCCGACTCGATCAGCGTGTCCACGAAGAAGCGCTTGATGCCGGGGACGCCGTCGCCGGGGAAGAGCATGCGCCAGTCGGTGCCGAAGAGCCCGCCCTTGTGGACCGTCGTCACGTCCAGCCAGTCGCCGCCGGGCTCGATCGAGTAGGTCACCTCGGGGGCGTGATAGCCGACGTTGTTGTTGTGGTCTTCGCGCGTGAGCGGGTGGACGCGGTTCGGGCGGAGCGGGATCGAGGCCGTGGCGTCCGCCGTCGCGCGTCGGAGCGCCTTCTCGAGTGCAACGAGACCGCCTTCGATAAGCGCCTCGTTGCCAAGCTTGACGTAGTAGCGCGGCAGGCCGGTGTCGCCGCACATGGGGCGCCGCTCGGCGGTGGCGATGTTCCAGTTCTCGAGCATCTCGTCGAGGACGAAGCGGGCGAGGCGGTTCTTCTCCCGGTCGCGCGCCAAACGGACGCCCTCGCGGTAGTCGGGCGGGATGTCGATGGCCGCGCGCGCCATCAGCTCGCGGGCGGTGTCTTCGATCAGCTTGGCGGGGATCAGAGAACTACCGCTTGCCTTTGCGCTCGTCGCGGCGCAGCTTGTACTCGATGGAGTCGACGAGGGCCTGCCAGGAGGCCTCGATGATGTTGTCGGCCACGCCCACGGTGCCCCAGGTCTCGTCACCGTCGCCGGAGGTGATGAGCACACGCGTCTTGGCCGCCGTGCCCTTGGACTCGTCGAGAATGCGCACCTTGTAGTCCAGCAGCCTCATCTCGCGCAGGTTCGGGTAGAACTCCTCGAGCGCCTTCCTCAACGCATCATCGAGCGCGTTGACCGGGCCGTGGCCGGAGGCGGCCGTGTGCTCGGCGATGCCCTTGACCCTAAGTCGCACCGTCGCCTCGGCGACCGGCTCGGCGCTGCCGCGCTCCTCCTCGACGATGACGCGGAAGCCGTCGAGGTCGAAGTAGGGCTTGTGGTTGCCGAGCGCGCGCTCCATCAGGAGCTCGAAGGACGCCTCGGCGCCCTCGAACTGGAAGCCCTCGTCCTCCATGCGCTTCAGCATCTCGAGGATGCGGCGGGCTTCCGGTGTGTTCTTGTCGAGGTCGATGCCGTACTCCTTGGCCTTCCAGAGGATGTTCGACTGCCCAGCCAGCTCCGAGACCAGCACCCGCCGGTGGTTGCCCACCGTCTCCGGGTCGATGTGCTCGTAGGTCTCGGCGTGCTTGAGGACGGCCGAGACGTGGATGCCGCCCTTGTGGGCGAAGGCCGAGTCGCCGACGTAGGGCTGCGAGCCCCACGGCTTGCGGTTGGCCAGCTCCGACACGAAGCGCGAGACGTCGCGCAGCTCGCGCAGGTTTTCCTTGGGGATGCAGTCGAGGCCCATCTTCAGCATCAGGTTGGGAATGATCGAGACGAGGTTGGCGTTGCCGCAGCGCTCGCCGTAGCCGTTCATCGTCCCCTGGACGTGGTTGACGCCCTCGGAGACCGCCGCCAGCGTATTCGCCACGGCGCACTCGGTGTCGTTGTGGACGTGGATGCCGAGCGGGGTTTCCGCCTTCACGTGCTTCTTGACCTCGCGGATGATCTCCACGACCTCGTGAGGCAGGCCGCCGCCGTTGGTATCGCACAGCACGAGGCAGTGGGCGCCCGCGGCCTCCGCCGCCTTGAGCGTGGTGAGCGCGTACTCGCGGTTCTTCTTGAAGCCGTCGAAGAAGTGCTCGGCGTCGTAGATGACCTCCTCGAAATGCTTGAGGAGGTAGGCGATCGAGTCGCCGATCATCAGGAGGTTCTCGTCAAGCGTGGTGGCGAGCGCGGTCGTCACGTGGAAGTCCCAAGACTTGCCGAAGATGGTGACGACCGGCGGCCCCGCCTCGACCAGCGCCTGGATATTGCTGTCTTCCTGCGGCCGGACTCCTGGACGGCGCGTCGAGCCGAAGGCGGTGATCTTGGCGCTCTTGAAGACGGCGTCCTGGACGCGCTTGAAAAACCGCAGGTCCTTGGGATTCGAGCCCGGCCAGCCGCCCTCGATGTAGTGGATACCGAGCGTGTCGAGGCGCTGGGCTATGCGGACCTTGTCCTCCATGGAGAAGGACACGCCCTCCCCCTGGGTGCCGTCGCGCAGCGTCGTATCGTAAACCTTGATTTCCCGTGACATAGGACGCCTATCATCCCGCCGCCCCGCCCCGGGTGTCAAGTTTGACGCCTCCCCCTCTCCCCCGGTGGGGGAGAGGGCCGCAGTTCGAGCTGAGACGCTTGCGGCGAGGCGAGGGCTGAGAGGGTGAGGGGGCGCAGCTAAGGCTTGCGGTACACCTCCCGGCGATGACCGACCTTCACCACGATGATCACGAGCCGGCGGCCCTCGATGGAGTAGATCACGCGGTAGTCGCCGACGCGATGCCGATAGAGACGTTCCACCCCCTGGAGTTGCTTTACGCCGGGCGGTCTCGGATCCTCTCGAAGCGCATCAATCCGGTTCGCGATACGGCGATGAACATCCTTCGGCAGGGCCGCCAGCTCTCGTTGGGCTGACGGCAGAAACTCGACAGTGTAGCTCACTGCTTGGTCTTAGAGCCCGAGGCCGGCCTTGACGCGCTCCCAGGGAATGCGCTTGCGGTTCTTCGGATCTGCCAGCGCCTTGCGCGCCGCCTCGATATCGAGACGGTCCTCGAGCGCTTCGAGCAGCCGCAAATCGTCCATCGAGACCAGCGCCGCCACCGGCTTGCCCCGCCGCTGGATCACGATGCGGTCGCTTCCATACGCCGCCCGGCTGATCGCCTCGGAAAAACCCTTCCGAGCTTCGGTCGCTTCAAGTCGCGCCATGCTTGCCCTCCATGTCGAATGTATCAAAACGTACATTACGACACTTATGGCATTTTCGCAACTTAGAGCACGCCGGCGGCGCGGAGCTTGTCTACCTTGGCCTTGGGGATGCGGAGGAGACGGTGCAGGATCTCGTCCGTGTGCTGGCCGAGGAGGGGCGCGGGGGCTTGGGCGGCACCCGGCGTGTCCCAGAGGCGGATCGGCACGCCCATCGCGGTGACGGAGCCGGCCTTGGGGTGCGCGAGCCGCACGAACATCCCGCGCGCGCGCAGGTGCTCGCTCTCGCAAACCTCGGCGACCGTCTTGATGCGCCCGGCGGGCACGCCCGCCTTGTCGAGGCGCACGAGCCACTCGGCGGCTGGGCGCGTGGAGAAGGTCGAGTTGAGCAGCGGCCCGAGCGCGTCGCGGTTCATGACGCGCTTGGCCTCGCTGTCGAAGCGCGCGTCCTTCGCCAGGTCTTCCCTGCCGATCGCCCCGCACATGCGCTCCCAGAGGGAGTTGTTGGCCACGCCCAGCGTCATGTAGGCGTCCTGGGCCTGGAAGACCTCGTAGGGGACGATCGACGGATGCTGGTTGCCCCGGCGCGTGGGCCTGCCGCCCGCGTTCCAGTAGAGCCCGGCCTGGTAGGTCAGCAGCGAAGCCATGACGTCGAGCATCCCGATCTCGACTTTCTGGCCCTTGCCGGACTTGGAGCGCGCGAGTAGAGCCAAAGTGACGCCCTGGGCCGCGGACATCCCGGCAACGAGATCGCCGATGGAGTTGCCGACCTTGACTGGCGGGCCGTCGGGGAAGCCGGTCAGGTCCATGACGCCCGATTCGCCCTGCACGATCAGGTCGTAGCCGGGGCGGGAGGACTCCGGGCCGCTCTCGCCGAAGCCGGAGATGGAGCAGTAGATCAGCCGGGGGTTCAGCTTGCGGAGCGCGTCGTAGCCGAAGCCCAGCCGCTCCATGGTGCCGGGACGGAAGTTCTCGATCACCACGTCGGCCTTGGCGATAAGCCGATGGAGGATCGCCTGCCCCTCTGGCGCCTTCATGTTGAGCGTCAAGCTCTTCTTGTTGCGGTTGACCGACATGAAGTAGGTCGATTCCCCGTTCGCGAAGGGCGGCCAGCCGCGCGTGTCGTCGCCCTTGCCCGGCTCCTCGACCTTGATGACTTCCGCCCCCATGTCGCCGAGAGACATCGAGCAGAACGGGCCGGCCAGGACGCGGGTGAGGTCGATGACCCGGATGCCGTGAAGCGGCGGCCCCGACTGTTTCCTGACAAGAACCTGCTTCCTGACGGGCACCTTCCGCCTAGCTGTCGCCACGGGAACGTCCTCGGAAGAGCCCCTTGGCCAGGCTCTTGGTGATGGAGGCAACCTTCTCTCCTCCCGCGCCGGCCCGCCGCCAGAAGAGCCGCGTCCGGTCGGCGAAGCTCATGTGCGAGAAGTAGAACACGCCATCGAGCGATTCGACGCCGACGCTCGAGCCGATCTTGAAGCCGCGGGTCTCCTGCCCGTGGCAGAAGAGCCGCGCGCCACCCTTGAGCTCGATCAGCGCGATGTGCAGTGGCGCCTTGAACCCCTCGGGAGGCGAGTAAAGCGTGGTGAACGAGACGATCTCGCCCACGCCGGGCACGCTCGCCGGCTCCATCGCCACCGGGTGATCAGGGCAGTAGTGCGCTGGGGGCACGACCATCCGCTCGCAGCGCGGGCAGCGCGAGGCCTCGATGGACTGGACGATCATGCCCGTGCCTCGACGAGCGTCACCCAGTTATTGGTGGCGAGCCCGCCGATGGAGTGCCCGAGCCCCACGCGGGCCGAGACCTGGCGCCCCTCGGCCATCCCTCGGAGCTGTAGGCAGAGCTCGACGATCTGGGCGATGCCGGTGGCGGCCAGCGGGTGCCCCCGCGCCTTGAGCCCGCCGGAGGTGTTCACCGGCAGCCGGCCGTCGAGCGCCGTCTCGCCGTCGAGCGTCGCTCGCCCGGCCTTGCCCGCCGGCATGAGCCCCGTGTCCTCGAGGGAGATCAGCTCGAAGGGCGAGAAAGCGTCGTGGACCTCCGCCAGCTCGACGCGCTCGGGCCCGAAGCCCGCCATCGCATACGCGGCCTGTGCCGCCGCCTGCGTGGCGCGGAAGGAGGTCAGCTCGCTCCGGTACCGGACGGCCATCGTGTCCGTGCCCTGCCCGATGCCGGCGATGCGCACGGGCGCCGGCTCGGCAGTGAGGACCACGGCGGCGGCGCCGTCGGAGATCGGACAGCAGTGGTAAAGCCGGAGCGGGTCGGCCACGAGCCGGCTCCCCATCACGGCCTCGAGCGTCACCGGCTCCCGGAAGTGGGCGAGCGGGTTCCGCGCGCCGTTGGCGTGGTTCTTCACCGCGACCTGCGCCATTTCTCTCAGCGTGAGCCCACGGCTGTGCATGGCCGCGCGCGTGATGAGCCCCGCCAGCGCCGGCATAGTCGTCCCGTAGGTGCGCTCGTGGGGATCGATCGAGCGGCTGATGATCTCGGACACGCGCGGGGTGGGCATGTGGCTCATCTTCTCGCCGCCCACGACCAGCACCGTCCGGTGGAGACCGGCCGCGATATCGGCGAAGCCCGCGTAGACGGCGGCCATACCCGACGAGGTCGCCGTCTCGACCCGCACGGTTGGCACCTGGGCCAGGCCGAGGTACGTATTGATCAGCGAGCCGTAGTTGCCCGCCCCGGTGAACTCCTCGGGGTTCATGGCGGCGACGACGAGTGCGTCGGGGCGCTCGATGCCCGCGTCGCGGAGCGCGGCCAGCCCGGCCTCGGCGATCAGGTCGGGCAGGCTCTCGTCGCGCCGGCCGAAGCGGGTCATCCCCGCCCCGGCGATCCAGACGTTATTCACCTGCTCATTTCAAACCGTGAGCTCCCGCGTGTCAATGTCTTTGGGACGGCGCGAGCGGGCCGCTGCCGTTCTCGCCGTTGCCTCCGTTGCTGCCGTTGGCGACTCCATTGCCTTCTGGGGCCCGGCGCCACGGGCCCGGCGGCGGCGGGATGTGGACCTCGAACTCGCGCATGAGCCGAAGCAGGTAGGTCCGCTGGAGCCCCAGCGCCCGGGCCGCGTGCGTGCGGTTGCCGCCTGACTGGGTCAGCGTCGCCTCGATCAGCCGTCGCTTGAACTCGCCGACGGCGCCGTGGAAGCCCAGCGGCCTGGGTCCAGGCGTGGGAGACGGAGTCGCTGGGGATGGAGTCGTCGGCGCGGCGCCCATGACGAGCATCTGGGGCAAGTCATGTGCCATGAAGCCGCGGACGCGAAATCAACGGGATGCGCAGCCCCGGACCCGGCGGCTGCCGCCGGAGCCGTGCAGACAGCCCATGAGGATGCAGCCGCCACTGGGCACGCTCGGCAGACACAAATCCTTCGGCCCCCGCGCGGGTCAACGGTGTCAGGGAGGCGTATCGGTTACTGGATCACTTCATCCGCCCGCCCCAGCAGCGATTGCGGGATCGTCAGCCCAAGCGCTTTGGCGGTCTTGAGGTTGATCACCAGCTCGAACTTCGTCGGCTGCTCGACGGGGAGGTCGGCGGGCTTGGCGCCCTTGAGAATCTTGTCCACGTAGGTAGCGGCGCGCCGAAACAAATCAGCAAGGTTCGGTCCATAGGACATAAGGCCCCCGGCATCGACATACTCCCTCCCTGGGTACACTGCCGGCAGCCGGTTCTTTGCCGCCAGATCCACGAGGCGTCTTTGCTCAAGGAGGAACATGTTGCTTCCCAACACAGTCAGAGCACCCGCGCGCGCCCGGGTCATGTCCGTGAAGGCCCTGTCGAAATCGGCGGGACCTCGCGCCTCAACGAATTGAAGCCGCACCCCCAGCGCC
>DASYVT010000061.1 GCA_035936835.1 Candidatus Methylomirabilota bacterium
GTCTCGGCGCGGTTCCTGCCGACATAGATCGCGAGCTGGTTGGTCGCCGTGAGCTTCGATGGATCGCGCCCGGCTTCCCTCGCGAAGGCCTGGACCTTCTGCCAGGATTTGGTGAAGCTCTCGGGCGTGTAGAAATAGGTCAGCCAGCCGTCGCCCACCGTGCCCGCGCGCTTGAGCACGGCGTCCACGTAGCCGCCGATGAGGACGGGCGGCCGCGGGCGCTGGGTGGTGCGGGGCACCAGGACCGCCTCGCGCAGGTTGAACTCGTCGGCCTTGAGGGTGACGCGCTCTTCGGTCCAGAGACGCAGGAGGATGTCGAGGTTGCGCTCGAAGATCCTGCCGCGCTGTTTGAAGGGCACGCCGACGGCGTCGAACTCGCGCGCGTACCAGCCCGCGGCCACGCCCAGGATCAGCCTGCCCCCTGAGATGACGTCGAGGCTGCCGAGGGCCTTCGCGGCGACCACGGGGTTGCGGAGCGGCAGGACCAGCACGCCCGTTCCGAGCTTGATGGTGCTGGTGCGCGCGGCGATGGCGCCGAGCGTCGTGATGGAATCGATGATGGGGAAGGAGGGCTCGACGCCGAGGAGGACGTGGTCCCACGCCCAGAGCGACTCGAAGCCGAGCGCCTCGGCGCGCTCGGCGTAGGCGTAGAGCGCCTTCACGTCCGGCACTTCTCCGGGGCCGACGAAGTTCCTGATGGCAAGCCCGAATTGGGTCACGAAAATCTCCTCAGCCTATGAATTGCCGCGCGGGGTCGAGCATGCGCAGTATCCCCAGCTCTTCATCAGTTGGCGGCTTGGTCGCGGTGAGCTGATCGGAGACCAGCACCTCGAAGCCGGTGGCGGCCTTTACGTCGTCCACGCTCACGCCGGGGTGCAGGGCCTCGAGCCTCATCCGGCGGCTCTCCGGCTCGAAGCCGAAGAGGCCGAGCGTGGTCACTACGCGGGAGACGCCGCCGAAGAGGAGCCCGCTCGCCCGACGGCTGTCGCCGCCGATGAGCCAGCCCGGGCTCGTGATGAAGTCCACGGTCTCCGAGAAGCGGCGCTTCTCGTGGGCGGTCAGGATGATGACCGCGCGGCAGAGCGAGATGATGTCATTCGCGCCGCCGCTGCCGGGGAGGCGCACCTTCGGGCGGTCGTAGCTGCCGCCGATCGCGCTGGTGTTCAGGTTGCCATAGCGGTCGATCTGGGCGCCCCCGATGAAGCCCACGTCGAGGAAGCCGCGCTGGGCCAGCAGGAAGGCATCGGTGATGCCCGGCAGCATCTGGGCGCGGTAGGCGGCGCGCATCTCGTTGGTCGAGATCGGCAGCGAGCCCGGCTTCCACTTCGGCCCGACGATGCCGCCCTCGATGACCATGGTCAGGCCCGGGGCATGCATGCGCTGGGCGAGCCCCGAGGCCATCATGGGAGCGCCCACGCCGGCGAAGACCGTGGTGTTGTCTTTGAGCTCGCGGGCGCCCATCACCGCGAGCAGCTCATTGACCGTGACGCCGTTTGCGGCCCCACTCACGTCACCAGCTCCCTGCCGCGCCGCCGCGCGTCTGCGAGCGCCGCCTCGCCGAACAGCGCGAGATAGTCGGCGTGGGTCGCGGGGCCATAGACGTAGCGCTCGAGGTAGTCCTGGACTCCCGCGGCGCCGCGCTGGTTGATGCTGTCCACGTAGACGCTGAAGTGGTCGGGCTCGGCGTCGTAGAGGCCGTAGCACTCGTGAGGGTATGACCCGTACGGCACGTGGACCAGGGCGTCCACGATGAAGCCTGGGATCACGGTCCGGTCCGGATGAAGACGGATCTCCTCCTCGGGGACGATCTCCTCGGCCGTAACGAGCACCGTCGCTGCGGCCTTGGCGATGTCGGCGTCCATGTGCGGATAGCCGTCGATCTGGCAGTTGCCGAAGCGGTCGGCCCGGTGGACGTGGAGCAGCGCGACATCCGGAAACAGGGCCGGGACCGCGAGGAGCTTCTGCCCTGTGTACGGACAGTCGATGGTCTTGGAGCCCCCTACATCCACGAGCCCAGAGCCGAGCATCGTGAGCGAGGGGAGGAAGGGCACGCCCATTGCCGCCGCGCGGAAGCGGAGCCCCAGCGCAAGGTGGCTCCACTCTTCCATCGGCACGCGCCCCGACTCGACGTACTCGCGGACGATCTTAGAGAGCCCCCACGGGAGCCCGATGCCCATCCACGACGTCACGACCTTGTCCACGGCGCCCGCGACCATGCACCACTCGCCTTCGTAGCACATGAGGTTGCGCGAGATGGTGAGCCCCGTGGGGCGCCGGCGAAGGAGCGCGCGGATCAGCGCGAGCGGCGTGCGGGAGAAGAGGCAGCCGCCAAAGGCCAAGGAGTCGCCGTCCTTCACTCGCGCGGCGGCCTCGTCGAGTGTGGTCAGCTTCTCCCCGGCGGACTTGGGCTTCGCTTCGAGGCGAAGCCGCGCGGCCTGGAAGTCGTACTCGCACCGGGAGATCGTCACCCGATGATCTCCCAGGTCTTCTGGTACCGGTCGAGCTGCTCCACCGTGTACGGGTCGAGCGGGTGCTCCCGCTCGGGGATGTCCACGTGCTTGTCCTCGCCGCAGAGCGGCGTCGTGAAGTAGCGCTGTCCGGTGTCGTTGATGATCGTGACGATGGACGGAAGCTCTGAGTGCTTGCGCGCGAGCTTAAGCGCTGCGGCCACGTTGCAGCCGCTCGAGATGCCGCAGAAGATGCCTTCTTCCCTGGCGAGGCGGCGGGCGATGGCGACGCTCTCGTCGGTCGTGGTGGTGATGACGCCGGTCAGGAGCGAGACGTCGAGGTTCTTCGGCACGAAGCCGTCGCCGATGCCTTCGATGCCGTGGTGCCCCCACGCGCGCGTCGAGAGCAGCGCGCACTCGGCCGGCTCGACGGCGTAGAGACGCACCGCGGGGTCGTGCCGGCGGAGGAATCGGCCGACGCCCGTGAGGAGGCCGCCGGAGCCCTGCGAATCCACGAAGGCGCCGATCCGGCCGTCCATCTGCTCGCGGATCTCCGGCCCTGTCGTGAGGATGTGCGCCTCGACGTTGTCCGCGTTGTCGAACTGGCCCGGCACCCAGTAGCGCGCGGGGTCTGCGGCGCGGATCTCCTGGAGGCGCTGGAGCGAGAGGTCCACGTCGCTCTCCCCGCCCTTGGTGAAGATCAGTTCGGCGCCGTAGGCGCGCATGATCTTCTTGCGCTCTTCGCTCATGCCCTCGGGCATCACGATGGTGCAGGCGTAGCCCTTGACGGCGGCGACCCAGGAGCAGGCGATCCCCGCGTTGCCCGTCGAGCACTCGAGCACGCTCATGCCGGATCGGAGATCTCCTCGCGCCTCGGCGCGCTCGAACATGTGGAGATAGATCCGGTCCTTGAGGCTGCCCGTCGCGCCGTACCACTCGACCTTGACGTAGATCGCGGGCTTGACGTCAAAGGTGATGCGGTTCAGCCGGACGAGAGGCGTGCGCCCGACCGCGGTCGCGATCGAGGGCAGGGCGCGAGCGTAGCGAGACCATTCGGGCGACGTCATAGGGGCAGAAGTTTAGCACTTCTCCTTCGATGCGGCGACTCTCGCGTTGCGGTATGGTCATCCCGTGCTGAACCGCAAGTTCGCCGACCTGCGCCACGCGAAGGATCTCGATCCGCGCGTGCTCAGCTACGATGCGGCGGCGCTTCCGCAGGCGGTCGTGGCGATCGGGCAGCGGGCGAGCCGGAAGACCAAGGGCGGCGTCGTGCTGGCCGAGCCTGGCTTCACGTGGGCGCTGTTCCTCTTTCCCGGGCGATGGTACGCGGTCGAATCAGTCTACGATCGGGGCGGAAGGCTCGTGGCCCACCACGTCGACATCTGCCGGCCGCTCGAAGAAATGGACGGCATGCTCTCGTTCCTCGACCTGAAGCTCGACCTGCTGATCCGCGCCGACGGCGAGGCATCCTGGCTGGACCAGGACGAGTACCAGGCCGAGGTGGACTCCGGCACCATTTCACCGGCCTGGCAGAAGTCGGTATCGGACACGGCGGCCGCGCTCGACCGCGAGCGCGCCTGTGGCGCCTTCCCCCCTGACGTGATTCAGCGCTTCCGCCCTTGACTCGGGGTCAGGTCTTGAATTACGACATCGGGCGTCGGCCGCCGAGGCCGGGCGACGTGGGATAGGTGCGGAAATGTATGAATGCAAGACCTGACCCCGGGGCACGTCACGGCCGCCTAGGTCAGATGCCCGTCCCGAAGCCTCCAGCCGCGCGCACGGTGGCGCCTTCGCCCATGTGCATGGCGGAGTGCATCACGGCGATGCTGGTCAGCACGGCGCGGCGGGGGCGGCCGGTGAAGCCCTTGACGAACGTCTCGGTGCGGTCGCCGAAGCAGCCGAGCGCGCCCGCTCGCTCGAGCGAGGCCGCCTCGAGGTTGCCCTCCCAGTCCTTATCTCCGTAGGCGCGCACGATTTCCTGAGTGCGCCGTCCGACCGCGTCGCGGTAATCGCGCAGGGCGGCGAGGTCAATCTTCTCGCTCAGCTCGGAAACCTCGGGCTTGGTCATGCCCATGCCGAAGTCGCGACGCGTAATCTTGAGACGCGGAAGCCAGCCATCGTCGAAGACCTGGTCGCGGCCGTTCACGATGATGTTGGTCATGATGTCTTCGGCGCGGGCGATGTGCCACATGAGCCAGGCAAGGGAGTTCAGATCCTCGCGCGGGCGCACCCGCATCTGGTCGTCGGTCAGGCCGCCGAAGGTCCGCTCGGCCAGCGACGCCTTGTTGCCGCCGACGGCGGCGGAGTGCACTGCGCCGTGCTCTTCGATGAGAAGGTCGCGCGCGTCCATGCTGGTCATCTCCTCCTGAGTCGTCGAGGTCGGGCATGCCACGGCGAAGTCGCCGGCGGGGCACAGCGTATCACCCCGATCAAGCCCGGGCGGCGCGGACCTTCTCGAGGACGGGCAGGATGTATTCGCGGAAGCGCGCCGGATTCTCGCTCATCGGGAAGTGGCCGAGCTCGTTCATGATGGCCGCCTCCGCGCCTTTGATCGTGGCGGCCGTGCGGAGGGTGTCCTCGGGCGTGCAGGAGAAATCGTAGCTGCCCGTGAGGAGATGGACGGGGCAGGCGCGGGTGTCGATTCCGGCGACCCGATCGCGGAAGTCGGAATCCACGCGGTAGAAGTAGAGGTCGCCCTTGAAGACGCCCGGGCCGCTCTGCATGTAGCCCCAGAGCGTCTCCCAGCGGTGCTCGTCTGGAGCCGGCGCGCCGACGAGCCCCGAGACCAGCGCGGCGCAGACCTCGCCGCCGTGGACATCGGGGCGGTGGAGCCACTCCGTGTCGTACCAGGGCGTCTGGTGGTCGGCGGCCTCGAGGCCGATGACCGCGCCCAGCTCGGCCGCGTGCTCCAGGGCGAGCTGGAGGACGATGCGGCCGCCCATCGAGCAGCCCATGACCACGGGCCGGTCGAGCTCCAGCGCGCGGCTGAAGGTCATGACGGCCTCTACGTAGGCCGCCGTCGTCAGCCTGTACTCTTCGTCTTCCCAGCCGACGGGCGGCGTGGACTTGCCGTGCCACGGCAGGTCGAAGGCGATGACGCGGAAGTGATCCGTCACCGCCGCATCGTTCATCAGGTGACGGAACTGTCTGCCGTCCGAGCCGGCGGTGTGGAGACAGAGCAGGGGGATGCCGTGCCCCGCTTCCTCGAAGTACACGCGGCAGGAACGCCCTCCGAGCGTCAGGTGGACGTAGCGGCCGACTATCGGCTCGATTCGCGCGGCCATCTCAGGCGCTCCTCGCGAGGCGCCGGGGCGTCTCGAGAACTTCCTTGATGTAGCGCAGGTTGGCCATGAGGGGAAGGAGATCGCCCTCGATGCGCGCGTGGCCGAAGCGTGTCAGGGCGAAGAGGTCGTGGTAGCCCGGACGCGGCACGGGCTGCCAGAACTCCCGCCACGCCTCTTCAACGGCGCGGATGGCGAACCGCCAGGGGCGCATCGACGCGGGCCCCAGCGTCACCGATGCGATGCGGCCCTGTTCCACGGACACGTGGTATGCCACGTCGCCCACCTCGACGAGGAAGTCGCACGTGAGGAACCGGCCGCGGCGCACGAGCGCCGCGTCGCCGTTGACCAGCCCGGGAAGCCTGTCGATCATGGCCCTGTCTCCTTCGGCTGTTGTCCTCGAACGCGCCGCAGTCTATCATCGGCCGCCGTGTCCCTGATCGCCATCGACGCGTTGAAGCGAGTCAAGTACTTCCGGAGCCTGAGCGCGGCCGAGCTCGCGCGCCTCGCGCGGCGCTGCCGCCAGCGCGCTCTCAAGCGAGGGGAGCACGCGTTCGAGGCGGGCGATCCGTGCCACGGCCTTCTCGTCGGCGCCGAGGGCGCCGTGGAGATGCGGCAGATCTCGCCGCGCGGCCGCGAGCAGGTGCTGCATGCCGAGGGCGCCGGCGCCACGCTGGGCGAGGCCCCGCTCTTCGACGGCCAGGGCTATATCGCCTCGGCCGTCGCCATCGCGCCGACGCGGCTCGTGTTCGTTCCCAGGGAGGCCGTGCTCGACCTCTGCCGACACCATCTGGCCGTCGCGCTGTCCATGCTCGAGGCGATGGCGAGACGGGTGCGAAGTTTTGCCGGGCTCGTCGAGGATCTGGCCTTCCGCCAGGTCACCGAGCGCCTGGCGCGCCACCTCGAGGCGAGTGCCGCCGCGTC
>DASYVT010000062.1 GCA_035936835.1 Candidatus Methylomirabilota bacterium
CGCCCCGACGCCCGCTTCCGCTTCGTCATCACCCCGCGTCCCTAAGGAGACACTGAGATGAAGAACGTGCAGATGACGGTGGCCGGGAACATTCTGACGATCACGGTGGACTTGACCAAAGAGTTTGGGCCGTCTTCGTCCGGGAAGACGATCATCATCGCCTCGACCGAGGGCAATGTCGCGGTGCTCGAGCGCGACGAGAAGATTGGGCTGAACGTCTACCGGAAGAAGTGAAGGCTCAGGCGCCCCGGCCCGGGGCGCCGCGGCGCGGTGGCTGTCCCCGCAAGCCCGCCTGCACGGCAATACCGATCAACGCAACGGCGATCACCAGCAGGCACGCGAGCCCCTGCGAGAGGACGATGCGGCCTTCGACGCCGGCGCCGATCAAACCCGCGCCCGCGAGCGACGAGAGCACAATCAGCGCCCACTCGAACAGCGTCCGCACGAGCACCAGTCCCACGATCCCGGCAACGAGATAGACGACCCAGGCCGGCACATCGCCCGTGATGCCCTGCTGGCGGAGCAACAGCAGGCCGATTCCGCCGCCGGCGAGCGCGAGGACGAGCGCCACCGTGAGGATCATCCATTCGGGCTGGCCGGGCAGCAGGCGCGACCCGAGCGCCAGTCCGGTCAGGAAGCCGACGCCGGCGACGAACGCCCAGTAGAGACGGCGTCCGTATCCCAGCAGGACGAGGCCGACGAGGATCCCGGCGACAGACGACATGGACGAGCGCCCCTTTCTCGCCGCGGCGGCGGCGCGGGCGGCGCCGTAGGCTGCGAGGATAGCACCGAGCGCCCGTGAAAGTTCCTGGCCTCGCGTATTGACACTCCCCGCACGCCGGCAGTAGTGTGTGGCACCAGCAACCAGGCCAGCCGGCTCCACGCTCTGCGAGGTCACTCCATGAAGATCAGCGCGTTTCACTTGATGCCGCACCGGGAGCTGCCCGCCGATTTCGAGAAGCGCTACCCGTCCGTGTGGGTGACGCCGCCCTGGTGGGAGCTGGCCGATCCCGTCCGCGTGGGACAGTACTACAACTGGACGCTCGACGAGCTGCTGTTCGCGGCCCGCGCCG
The DNA here is from genome assembly GCA_035936835.1 of Candidatus Methylomirabilota bacterium. NCBI lineage: Bacteria > Methylomirabilota (SeqCode) > Candidatus Methylomirabilota bacterium. The sequence continues at coordinate 1,074 of DASYVT010000062.1, forward strand.
GCTTCGACGGCGTGTGCACCAACGAGCATCACCAGAACGCCTACGGCTTCATGCCCAGTCCCAACCTGATGGGCAGCGTGCTCGCCAAGGCCACCAATGATCTGCCCGTGGCCATCGTGCAGATGGGCGCCACGCTGCCTACCCAGAACCCGCCCATCCGCGTGGCGGAAGAGTACGCCATGCTCGACTGCATCAGCGGCGGGCGGCTGGTGGCGGGTCTGCCGCTTGGCAGCCCCATGGACGTCAACCTGTGCTACGGCATCACGCCCATGGAGCATCGCGAGCGCTACCGGGAGGCCTTCGCCCTCACGATGAAGGCCTGGCAGGCACGCGAGATCTTCCCGTGGAATGGCCGCTACTACCAGCTGGCCAACGTGAACCTCTGGCCCCGTCCCATCCAGCAGCCGCATCCGCCCGTGTGGGTGCCGGGCTCGGGCAGCATCAGCACCTTCGACTTCGCTGTCGAGAACGAGGTGTGCTACTGCTTCCTGAGCTATTCGGGCGCCCGCTCGGCCAAGGGCATGATGGATGGCTACTGGGACGTGGTCACCAAGAAGGGCCGCGACGCCAACCCTTACCGCGCGGGCTTCCTGCAGTTGGTGGTCGTGGCCGACACCGACGCGCGCGCCGAGGAGCAGTACGCGCGGCACGTGGAGTACTTCTATCACAAGTGCCTCCACGTCCCCGCCGTGTGGTTCTCGCCGCCGGGCAATCAGGATTACCGGAGCCTCCAGGCCACCGCGCGCAACCCCATGCGCCACGCGGTGAATACCAAGGAGCTCCGCTACCGCGACTTCGTCGAGAAGGGCTACGTCATCGCCGGCAGTCCCGCCACCGTCCGCCAGCGGCTCGAGGAAGAAGTCGTCAAGGGCCTCCGCGTCGGCAACCTGATGGTGCTCCTGCAGATCGGCTCCATGCCCCACGAGCTGACCCTGCAGAACATGGACCTCTTCGCCCGCGAAGTCCTCCCCTCCCTCCGCGGCTTCTGGGAGGACGAGGGCTGGGTCAACCACTGGTGGCCTGAGAAGCTCCGCAAGCGCGCCCCGGAGCCCGCCGTGGTCGCGGCGCGATGAGCAGTCTCAACGACACCCAAGCCCGCACCCTCTCCGTCTGGCAGAACCGCGTCCGCATGCGCGTGCTTTCGAAGGGCGCCGGCCCCGCGCTCGTCTTCTTCCACGGCCCCTGGGGCCTACACTGGGACCCGTTTTTGGACACGCTGTCTCAGCACTTCACCGTCCACGCCCCCGAACACCCCGGCACCACGCCCGGCGCGCCCGACGACATCTATCATCTGGATGGCCTCTGGGACCTGATCCTCTGCTACGACGAGCTGCTGGAGCAGATGGGCCTCGAGGGCGCGGCCTTCGTGGGCCATTCCTTCGGGGCCATGGTTGCCTGCGAGGTGGCCGCGGCCTACCCGCGCCGCGCCAGCCGCCTGGCCCTCATCGATCCCCTCGGCCTCTGGCGCGACGAGGCCCCCGTCGTCAACTGGATGATGTTGAACCCGCTGGAGCTGCCCGGCGCGATCTTCCGTGATCCCGCGAGCGCCGGCGCGCGTGTGATGTTCGCCCAGCCGGAGGACGAGGAGGCCCGCGTCACGGCCCAGGTCGGGCTCACCTGGGCCATGGGCGCCACGGGCAAATTCATCTGGCCCATCCCCGACAAGGGCCTGAAGAAGCGCATCCACCGCGTGAAGGCGCCGACGCTCCTGATCTGGGGCGCCGAGGACCGGCTCGTGCCGCCCATCTACGCCGAAGACTTCCTCCGGCACATCCCGGGCGCCCGGATTGAGACCGTAGATAAGGCGGGGCACGCGCCCCATCTCGAGCAGCCGGCAGCGGTGGCCGGCCTGGTCCGCGACTTCCTGCGCCCGTCAGGAGCGCCTGCCTAGATCCCTAAGCCGACATGCCCGGTACTTCGTCCTGCAGCTGGCCGAGAGCTACTTGACATCGACTCTCTTTCGGCAAATCCTTTGGCGTATCGAGCGACTCGCGGGGCATCCGACCTGATTCCCGAGTCCTGCACAGGGAGCGGGGGCAATGAGCAGGGAGAGGGGGCCGCGGCGGCGGTGTCTTTGCACGACACGGGCGGCGTGACCACACTCGGAGGCAACGGGCTGCACCGGCCCCAGGGGTTCCCAGCGTGGCTGCCGTTGACGTGTTGGGACCGGTTGACGAGCTGGCCAGCTCGGTGGACGCCGTCACCGGGGCGGCGATCGGTCCATATCGGAAATCCCGGCTGAGGATCTCCCGGGCAGCCCTGTCCATGGCCGACTGACCGGGTCGGGAACCCCGGCGCCGGCGGCGGAGTTACTCGTGCGGCGCTCCAGGCCGCCATGTCATCGGCGGCATCACCCCCAACCTCCGCTCCCAGAAGGAGAGACCGATGAGAACGGCAAGGCTTCTGTCCCTCGTCGTCGTCACGCTGTTGCTGTTCGCGGCCGCCTCGGCCAGCGCCCAGGCCCCGCCGGCCTACGGGCCGTTCATCACCCTCGAGCAGGCGAAGAAGGCCATGACGGGCGCGGAGGCCGAGGCCAAGAAGAACAACTGGCCGGTCGTCATCGTCGTATTGGACTCGGGCGGCAACCTCGTGATGCTCCAGCGCCTGGACAACGCCCAGTGGGGTAGCGTCGAGATCGCGAAGGAGAAGGCCCGCTCGGCGGTCGCGCTGCGCCGGCCGACGAAGGTGTTCCAGGACCTCATCGCACAGGGCGGCGCCAACCTCCGGCTCCTGAACCTCGGGTACAGCGTGATCGAGGGTGGCATCCCGATCGTGACGGACGGCAAGATCATCGGCAGCATCGGCGTCTCGGGCGTCACCTCCCAGCAGGACGCCCAGATCGCCCAGGCCGGGATCGACGCGCTGAAGTAGGAGCAGGGCCGGGGCAGGGCGCGGCGGCGCCGCGGGATCGGCCGCCGTTCCGCGTGCGATGTCCGGGTGCGCCCGTCGAACACAGGGCGATGTCGCGCGCGAGGCTTCACACGAATCGAAGCCAACGAAACGGCTTGATAGCTGACAAGGCAGACCCCGGGGGAAGACCCTCGGGACCTGCCTTGTCACAGCCGGCGCGCTTGAGGGCATCCACATAACGGCCCGTGCCAGTGATGAGCCGCCGGTCTTCCTTGCGCCGCGGCGAAGCGCCGATCAGGTCCTGGGGCGAGGTCACAGGGGGAGTGCATACGCCCAAGCGGAATCGCGCCAGCGTGCCGAGGCCGGGGCCAAAGTGATAAGGTGCGGCATGTTTCCGTAGCACACCCCCAACAAGGAGGTAGCAACATGCGAAGCGGCGTTCTGGCAGTCGCGGCGTTTCTCGTTGTCAGCTTGACGAGCCTGTCCGTCGCCGGCGCGCACGGTCCCACCGACCCGCCCCACCAGCTTTACCGGGTGGGCGATCTCACGCTCGAGAGCGGCGAGGTGATCAAGGACTTCGCCATCTCGTACGTGACGCACGGGACCCTCAACGCGAAGAAGTCGAACGCTATCCTGATGGTCACGGCTCTCACTGGCAACCACCACCGGCTCGACTTCCTCATCGGCCCGGGCAAGGCGCTCGACACCACCAAGTACTTTATCGTGTGCACCGACGCTATCGGCAATGGGCTTACGACCTCGCCGAGCAACAGTGTCGCGCAGCCCCGCATGCAGTTCCCGAAGTTTGCCATGCGCGACATGGTGCAGTCGCAGTACCGGCTCTTGATGGAGCAGCTGGGCATCAACCATGTCGTGACCGTCGTCGGGCCCTCCATGGGCGGCATGCAGGCCCTCCAGTGGGGAGTGAGCTATCCGGACTTCATGGACAGCCTCGTCGCCCTCGTGCCTCTCGCCCGGACGCCGGCCTGGAGCATTCTCGTGACGGAGGCGACCCGGAAGGCGATCATGCTCGATCCAGCCTGGAACAACGGCAACTACACGAGCCCGCCCGCGGCCGGCATCCGCGTGTGGCGCGACGTTCTAGGCTTCCTTGCCGCTCGCACGCCGGAGATGTACCGATACCAGTTCGCGAAGCCGCTCGACGTCCTGCCTTGGCTCAAGGCTCAGGAAGACAACCAGATCAATCTCTTCGACGTGAACAACTACATCTACCAGACGTGGGCGTACGACACGCACGATGTCGGAGCCACGCCGGGGATGGGCGGGGACTACGCGAAGGCCCTGCGCTCGATCAAGGCGAAGACGGTGATCATGGTGGGGACAAAGGATCTTCTCAACCCGGAGTGGGAGCCGCTCGAGGCGGCCCGCTACATTCGCGACGTCCGCACGATCACGATCAATCCCGACTCCATCACCGGGCACGCCGCCGCTGGTGGCTTCATTCCCGCGGACGTGGAGCTGATCAATCTGGAGGTCGGACGGTTTCTGGACGTCGTGACCCAACGTGGGGAGAAGCTCAAGTGAGATTGGGGCGACGGTAAGCGAGGGGGATGCGCAGTTTCGCGCCCGGCGGGCGGTCGAGGTCGTCTACCATAGCTATCTGACCGGGCTCATCCTGACCACGGTGAGCCGGCGGAGCGGCGCCGACGCGGCGGCGTTCGTGTTCCGCACCTTCCGGCGCCAGCACCTGGAGAAGTTCCTGGCCAGTCTCGCCAAGCTCGGCCTCTCGACGCTGCCGCATGCGGTGGCCTGCGCGCCGTATCACGACCTCTCGAACCGCCTGGGCGGCGTGCGCGTCGAGTACATGTGCGAGTCGGACCGGAAGGCGTGGGTGCGCTATCTGCCGCCGCGCTGGATCTACGAGGGTGCGGCTGTGACAAGGCCCCAGGGCCGCCGGGTCGGAGAACAGGCTTTATGTTACGTACGCGCGTCCCCCTTTGCCGCCGGCTAGCCCTTGACTGCGCCGGCCGTGAGGCCGCTCACCATGTACTTGTGGAGATAGATGTAGACGAGGACTACGGGAAGCGACGCGAGGGCAGCGGCCGCCATGAGCTGCCCCCAGAACGCAAAATCAGAGACCACGAACTCCGAGATACCGACCGGCAGCGTTCGCAGGCTGTCGTCGGCGATGAAGATCAGGGCATAGAGGAACTCGTTCCACGACAGCGTAAAGCAGAAGAGTCCGGCCGCGAGGAGTCCTGGCGCCGCCAGCGGCAGCACGATGCGCCACAGCGTCTGAAGCCGCGTGGCGCCGTCCACCAGCGCCGCCTCCTCGAGCTCCCTTGGAATCGAGCGGAAGAACCCCATGAGGAGCCACGTCACGAAGGGCACCAGGAAGGTCGGGTAGGCCAGGATCAGCGTGCCCAGCGAGTTGGTGTAGCCGATCTGGATGAAGGTCCGGTAGAGCGGGATGAACATGAGGCCGGGCGGAACGAGATAGGTGATGAGCACGAGGGCGCCGAAGGCACGCCGCCCGGGGAAGCGGAGTCGTGTCAGCGCATACGCGCCCGCCGAGCCTATGGCCAGCGAGAAGAGCGTGCTCGACACGGCCACCACGGCGCTATTTCTGAGCCAGAGGGCGAAGCGAGTCTCGTCGAAGAGATACGTGTAGTTCCCGATCGTGAACGGCATGGCGATATAGATAGCCTGGGACATGAGGATCTGCCGCCCCGTCTTGAAGGAGGTCACGAGGATCCAGTAGAGCGGGACGGCAACGAGCAGCAAGAGAAGCCCCACGGCCAGCCAACGCAGGGCGCGTCCGCTCATGACGCCGGCTCCTCGCGGTGGAGATAGCGCACCACGAAGACGATCAGCAGTGCGATCGCCGGGAGCGAGTACATGCTGGCGGCCATCGCCATGCCCCAGCGCTGGGACTGGATGCCGAGCTCGTAGGAATAAGTGGCGAAGATATGCGTGGCGGCGCCCGGTCCGCCGCGGGTCATGATGTAGACGATATTGAAGTCATTGAGCGTCCAGATCGTGCTGAGCAGAGTCACGATGGCCACCACGCCCTTGATGGAGGGCAGGCTCACCCGCCAGAACTGCTGCCAGGCCGAGGCGCCGTCCACGGCCGCGGCGTCGTAGAGATCCTGCGGCACCGTCTGCATGGCCGCCAGGAAGGAGACGCCGAAGAACGGAAAGCCCCGCCAGACGTTGGCCATGATGACAGACAGCATCGCGAGATTGGGATTGCCCAGCCAGTGGATCCCGCCGCCGATGAAGCCGAGATCGTGGAGCCCGACATTGACCAGCCCCCGGTAGAGATCCAGCAGCCAACGCCACGTCAGGGCGATGACCACGGTCGGAATCACCCACGGCAGGAGCAGGAAGCCGCGCAGGAGCTGGTTCCCCCGCACCGCCTTCTGGAGCGCCACGGCCATCACCATGCCGATCACGAGCTTGGTGGTGATCGAGCCGACCGTGTAGACCACGCTATTCCACGCCACGATGCGGAAGCGCGGGCTGTCGAAGAGCGTGACGTAGTTCTTGAGCCCGACGAAGTGAGCCGGGTAGCCCACCATCTTCTCGGTGAAGGAGAGCCAGATAGCGTTGATGAATGGGTAGGCGATGAGCCCGACGATCAGCAGCGCGATGGGGACGATCAACGCGTAGCCCAGGAGCCGTTCCTGGACGCGGTTCATCCGGAACCATTTGGGCCCTGCGGCCCGAGACACGGTAGCCGCGGGCTGCGCGAGCACCTTACTCAACAGAGCACCTCACCGCGCCGGCTCACTTCGGGGGCAGGCGATCGTAGATCTCCTTGATGCGCTTGTCGGCTTCCTCGACGGCCTTCTCCGGCGCCACCTTGTCCACGATCACCCGCGTCATCATGTCCGTCAGCACATTGCTCGAGACCACCTCGGCGGCGGCCGGGGTCGTGGGCCCGGGCCAGCCCACGGGCCGTCCGAGCTTCACCGTCTCGACGATGACCTTCCCGTCCGGCGTGTTCCAGTAGTCGTGGTTGATCAGGCTCTTGAACAACGGCACCGCCTGCTGGAACGAGCCCGTCATGTATCCGGTGAACTTCTCCTTCGACATGATGCAGGCCACGAGCGCCCTGGCCTCCTTCTGCAGCTTGCCGTCCACCGGGATGGCCCAGTTCATGACGAAGGTGAGCGCCAGGTTGCGCCCCGCGGGCCCCTTGGGCATCAACTTGATCGCCGTGTCCTTGCGCAGCGGGTGCTTCACCGAGTCCTCCTGGAAGAGGATGCTGGGCCCATTCGGTGTGAAGGCGACCTTTCCCGCCATGAAGGCCTCATTATTTCCCGAGCCCGACCAGGAGAGATAGTCGAAGGCCGAGGTCTTGTCGGTGAGATACGCCGGCGTCACGACCTTGATGGCCTGGACGGCCTTGTCCTTGGGGATGCCCACGAATTTCCCGCTCTTGTCCACCCACGCCGCGCCATAGGACCAGAGCAGGCTCATCGCCGGGTCATAGCCATCGCCGGTCCTGTTCCACGGGAAGCCCTGAGGAAAATCCTGAAGCCCCGCCTTCTTGATCTTGACCGAGATCTCGTTGATGGCATCCCAGGTATCGGGGGGCTGGGCACCGACCTTCTCAAGCAGGTCTTTGCGGTAGAACAGGATGAGCGGGATCGCGTAGTGGGGCACCGCGTAGAACTTGCCGCCGAACTTCACCGCCCCTTCCGCATTCGTCGAGAGCTCGCCCAGCTCCTTCGTCACCGTCCCGACCAGGTCCGACACGTCCGAGAGCCGCCCGAGGTTAGCCAGCCGCGCAGGGCCGACGGCGTCCAGCTCCGCCACATCGGGCAGCGTCTTGCTCTCGATGGCCGCCGTATATCTCGTCCACATGTCATCGAAGGTATAGGTCTGGATGATCACCTCGGCGCCGATCTTCTTCCCGCACTCCTGGGCAGTCGTGTCCAGGATCTTGTCGGCCGGCGGGATATACGTCTTGAGCCGCCAGAGCGTCAGCTTGACGTCGGCCGCCGAGGCCGGCTGGAGGCCTGAGATCAGGACCAAGAGCAGAGCGGACAGGAGAATACGTCGGGGCGTGTTGGGCATGGGGCTCTCCTTTGAGCTGAGGCGCTGCGCCGAGTGGAGCCCTTATAATCGGCGCGGCCGGCCTTGTCAAGAGCCCGTCTTGTCAGCCCCGAGAGCCCGCCGCATCATCGGGCGCGTTCACCAAGGAGGCTTCGATGGCGACCTCGACCGGCACGCTCGGCATGACCCGGCTTCACCCTCACTTCGGCGTCGAGATCAGCGGCGTGGATCTCCGCCAGCCCGTGGACGACGGCATCTGGGCCCATATCCGGGAGGCCTTCAACGACCATTCGCTTCTCCTCTTCCACGGCCAGCCGCTCAGCGACGACGAGCAGATGCGCTTCAGCCAGCGCTTCGGACCGCTCGAGACCACCGTGAAGACGCTCGGCAAGGAAAACCGCCCGCATCGAAACCTGGTCGAGCTGGCCAATGTCGACGAGGACGGCAAGCTCATGGACTGGTCCGACCGGCGCATGGTCTACCAGAGCGGCAACCAGATGTGGCACACCGACTCTTCCTTCAAACAGGTGCCGGCCCAGACTCTTCCCTCCTTGTCACAGCGCTTCCCCTTGTCACAGCGCTTCCCCTTGTCACAGCGCGGATAACGCCCCTCCCATTCGGGGCCGATCCTCCCAGAGCGCGTCGGAGCAGTCAAATCGGCGCCTCGACGCAGGGGGCGAGAGCTGTCAACCGGGGCGCCAGGGCAGCGGCAGGGCAGACGTCCGCGGCTGGTCGGGCCCACGGCACCGCCTAGAAGGTGACGCCGGGGAGTCCTGCTGTTCGGCTCCTGCCTCAGTCATGGACAACGGAGGCTGCGGGCCGTCTCCGTCCTCCGGTTCTGCGGCACGAGCCGGGCAGCAGGCCCTCCCTGACATGACCCGGTAACAGGTGCCGGGAGCCCGGGCGACCGCGGAGGTCTGTGCTGAGCGTCCCGGTGGACGGCGCCCGCTCGCCGCCTCGAGGCTCCGGTTTGACTTGTCAGGCGCGCTCTGACAGGATCGCCGCGATGGTAGCGGCCGTGATTCGCACAGTGGGGATGGCCCGCAAGGGCTGCGCCTCGACCGAGAACGGCCTTTCCGTCTCTACGCCCTCGATGTCCTGGAAGGGGAGGCTCCAATTCCAAAGCCGAAGATTCCCTGACACCAACCAGCATCAGAGGAGGGAGCCATGGAAGTAAGCCGAAGAGCGTTTCTCGCCGCAGGAACCACGGCCGCGGCGCTGGCGGTGGCGCCGCGCGCATTCGCGCAATGGCAGCCGAGTCAGCGCTACCCAGACCCGTCGGTCCAGATCGTCGACCAGAGCTTCGCGCGCTACCGACTCGGCCTCGCCAAGATCGAACGGCTCGCGACGGGGCTCCGCTGGTGCGAAGGACCGGTCTGGTTCGGTGACGGGCGCTATCTGCTCTGGAGCGACATCCCGAACAACCGCATCATGCGGTGGGACGAAGAGACCGGCGCGGCGAGCGTGTTCCGCAAGCCGTCGAACTTCGCCAACGGCAACACGCGTGACCGGCAGGGGCGCCTGCTCACCTGCGAGCACGGCACCCGGCGCGTGACGCGCACCGAGTACGACGGCACGATCACCGTCATCGCGGACCGCTTCGAAGGGAAGCCCCTCAACTCGCCGAACGACATCGTGTGCAAGTCCGACGGGTCCATCTGGTTCACCGACCCGCCGTTCGGCATCCTCGGCTTCTACGAAGGCTACGTCGCCAAGCCCGAGCTGCCGACCAACGTGTACCGGGTGGACGGCAAGACCGGTCAGATGACGGTGGCGACGGGTGACATCAATCGGCCGAACGGGCTGGCCTTCTCCCCCGACGAATCGAAGCTCTACATCGTCGAGGCGGGCGTCTCGCCGCGCGTCATCCAGGTGTGCGACGTGGTGGATGGCGGCACCCGGCTCAGCAACAAGCGCAAGTTCCTCGACGCCGGCCCCGGCACGCCGGACGGGTATCGCTGCGACGTGGACGGCAACCTCTGGTGCGGCTGGGGCATGGGCCAGGAAGGGCTCGATGGCGTGTCGATCTTCAACCCGGATGGCAAGCTCATCGGCCGCATCGATCTGCCCGAGCGCTGCGCAAACCTCTGCTTCGGCGGCACCCAGCGCAACCGGCTCTTTATGGCCGCGAGCACGTCCCTGTATTCGCTCTACGTGAATACCCAGGGCGCGCCGGGGGGATGAGCCGCGCGTAGGCGCGCGGGCGCCGGGGGCCCTCCCCTCAGAGGAGCAGGCGCGCCAGCTCCTCGGGCTCGCTCAGCATCGGGTAGTGCCCGGTGTCCAGCTCCGCGTAGGGGGCCTTCAGGCGCTCGGCGGTGCGGCGCTGGTGGGATTCGGGCGGGTTGCGCGCGCGCTTGCACCGGATCACCGACGCGGTCCAGGAGCGCTCCCAGAAGTCCGTCGGCTCCATGGGCGCCTCGAGGGCGGCGATGGGGTGGGGCGTGTAGCGGGCGAGCGCCCACGCGCGGGTGGCGGGCTCGAGATCGGCGAACATGCGGCCCTCGGCGTCCTGGCGCGTGGGGGCGGTGGTCAGCGCGGTGATCTCGTTGGCGGCGGGCCGGTTCACGATGTCGGCCACGCGCTCACCGGGCAGGAGCGCCAGCGCGTCCACGAAGGCGAGCCGCGCGATGCGCTCGCGGGCCAGCTCCGCCGCCTTGCAGATGACCATCCCGCCCGAGCTGGTGCCCACGAGGACGATGTCGGAGAGATCCTCGAAGTAGAGCAGCCGCTCGATCTCCCGGGCATGCGTGGTGACGGTGATGCCGGCGCGCACCCGCTCGTGCCGCTCGCCGCAGCCCTCGAGCGTGGGGGCATACACGGAATGCCCCGCCTTCTGCAGGCGCTGGGCGACCGGCTTCCAGATCCAGCCGCCCTGGTACGCCCCGTGAACCAGCACGTAGGTCGCCATCGCTCTGCTCCTGGCTGCCGCCCTCCACACACGGAGGGCGGAGGATCACTCCTCCGCCCTCGTGGGGTGGGCGACAGCGGTGAGGGGTCTACACGCGCGTGGGCACGACGTAGCCGTAGCGCGTGTTGGTGCGCTGACCGCCCATGGCGACGTACTCCGCCTTGATCGAGGCGATCTTGTCCGTGGTGATGGCGCTCTGGGCGGATTTGACGTCGACGCGATAGAGGCGCGCCGAGTTTCCGCCCAGGATGGCCGTCTTGACCAGCCCGTCGGCGGCGCCGAGGGGCGCGAACTGGTTGTTCTTCTGCATGTCGGCCGGGATCTCGAGGCGGCGGAAGGCCTCGATCTGCCACTGGGGCGAGCCGTACCACACCGAGTCGCTGCCCCAGGCCACGTGGTCGGCGCCGAGGCCGCGGACGAGGGTGCCCAAGAGGGCGGCGGCGAGTGGCGGGCTCGACACCGCGCAGGTCGCGAACGACGTGCCGATCTCCCCGTAGACGTTGTTGACGCCGAACTTTGCCGGGATCTCCGCCAGATCGGTGACCCAGTCGAGCCGGCCCGACTTCCGGAACTCCGCGAGCATGGCATCCGGAGGCTCCAGGAACATCCGGAGCGCGGAATGATAGATGACGAAGTTCATCTGCGGCCAGTCCTTCGCCGCCTTCCCCACGTCCCACACAGTGTTGTACTGCCACGCCTGGGCCCAGGACTTCTGGTAGTCCGCCGGCAGTAGTCCCTTGTGGATGCAGATGGTGGTGATGCCCGACTTGACCGCCTTCTCGTAGAACGGGTACATGAGCTTCTCGTCGTCGAGTCGCCAGAACGAGCCGAGCTTGGACGGTGAGAGCGGATCGCCGACGGTGTAACCCTTCCAGCTGTCGGGCCGGACCTGGGCGATGCACCGATCCACCTCGGCCATCCAGGGGCCCTTGTTGGGGGTGATCACCGCGTGACCGAGCAGCCGCCGCGAGCCGGAGATGCGGTTGATGGCGGTGCGCGCGGCGGCGATCTGGTCGTTGGTGAGGAGATCCCAAGTGGGATCGTCGAAGGGCGCGCCCGAGAGCAGGGCCACCTTGGTGTCGCTGTCGACGTAGATCTCCTTGACGAAGTTCTCGAACTTGAAGCGGGCAAGCTGGTTCTCGCCGACCAGCGCGGGGTTCCAGTTCTGGCGTGCGTACTTCGCGAGGTCGAGCAACCCCGTCTGGTTGAAGTCGTCCCGCACGAAGTGCACCTGATCGTCGAAGATGAACTGCCCGGCCAGGGCGCCGGCGCGCTGGTCGGCGACGCCGGGCGTCTGCGCTTCGGCGCGGCTCACGTCGAAGAGGGGCCCGAAAACCTCGTTCATCGCGAGAAAGGCGGCGGCCATGCCCGCGGTGCTGGCCAGGAAGCCGCGCCGGCTCATCCCGTGACTGGGGGCGAGCCGCTCGGCGAGGTCCTTGATCCGCGCTTCGACCCGTGCCTGCTCGCGGGTCTGGGGCAGGGGGTTGAACTCTCCGTTGGAGACGATCTGGGTGGGCACCGGAGACGCGAAGGCTGCGGTCTCGGCCGGTGCGGTGCGCTGCAGCTCTTCATGGCTCAGAAAGTGGGGCATCACGAGCCTCCTTCCAATCCGGGAGCAGGAACGATCGTTCCACGTCACGTCGGGCGGTCCGGGCCCGGGAAGGACGAAGCATCACCTCCTTGTGGTGGCCGCGTATGGGACGGGATTATACCGGAATCGGACGGCGCGCAAGGATCGCCACGGACGCCCTCGTGAGCCTCATCGCAAGGCTTGCCGCAGCGACGCTCCGATCAGCGCGACCGCACGCAGCGCGGTGTCCAGCACGCGCCCCATTCCCACGAAGCCGTGGATCATCCCGCCGAAGGCGACATAGTCCACGGTGACGCCGGCTTCGCGCAGCCGGGTGGCATAGGCCGTGCCCTCGTCGCGCAGCGGATCGAAGCCCGCGGTGATGACGAGCGCCGGGGGCAACCCCGTCAGCGACGGCGCGCGAAGGGGAGAGACGCGCCAGTCGGCGCCGTCCGCCGGCTTGCTCAGGTAGTGCGCGGTGAACCAGCGCATGCTGTCGCGGGTGAGCATGTAGCCGTCGGCGAAGTCGGTGTAGGACGGGGATTCGCTGCCGACATCGGTGACGGGATAGATGAGCACCTGAAGCGCGATCGGGGGCCCGCCGGCGTCGCGCGCCATCAGCGCCACCACCGCCGCCAGGTTGCCCCCGGCGCTGTCGCCGCCCACGGCGAGGCAGGCCGCGTCCACGCCTAGCTCGGCGGCATGGGCCACGATCCAGCGCGTGGCGGCCCAGGCGTCGTCGGCGGCGTCGGGGAATTTGTGCTCGGGTGCCAGGCGATAGTCCACCGCGATCACGCAGGCGCCGGACTCCGCGGTGAGCTGCCGGCAGAGGACGTCATGCGATTCCAGATCGCCGATCACCCAGCCGCCGCCGTGGAAGTAGACGTACACCGGCAGCCGCGTGGCGTCGGGCACGCCCGCCGGCCGGTAGAGGCGGAGCGGGATCTGGCCCAGCGGGCCCTCGGCCGCGAGGTTCCGCACCGTGCCGATGGCGGGCGGGGCGGGTGTCGAGAAGGGGCGCGTCTCGAGAAAGAGCTGTCGCGCGTCCTTGGGGGAGAGCGTGTGGTACGGCGGCCGGCCCGCCTTGATCGCGAGCTCGATGACGGCCTTGGCCTGCGGATCAAGCGCCATGGCGCAATACTTCCTGGGCCTGCTTCTCGACGATGGTGCCCTTGAAGAAGCCCGGGTTCACCTCGCCCCAGAAGCGCACCGCATTGGTGAACATGAAGTCCTGGAAGTCATCGTCGGTGATGAGCCCATGCTCGACCAGCTCGTACGCCTCGGGCACGACCTCGGTCATGTCGGGGACGTCGAAGTGGCCGATGTCCGAGCTGAAGAGGGCATTGAGCCGGGCCCGCATGGGGCTGGCCTGGCGGTTGAACGCCCAGGCATTGGTGGGATCGTCCGCCTCGCAGCCGAAGTAGAAGCGCGGGACGAAGAGATCGCGGATGTCCTCCTTCCGGGTGATCTGGCACCGGAAGTAGTCGTCGAGGTCCTCGATGCCGCCGGTGAAGGTCGAGTTGGAATCGCCCTCCAGCCCCTCCCGCCGCCCCACCGCCTCTGCCAGCGCGGGACTGCCGTACTTCCGGGCGAGCTCGTGGAGCTTCCCGACGTCGAGCTTGCTGGGATTGGTGCTCTCGATGGCCTGGCGGTTGCGCTTCTCCCAGTGGCCGATAAGGTCCGCGTAGAGCATGGACGCCCAGCCCACGCCTCCCTCGAGGAACGCGAAGTTCAGCCCGGGGAAACGGCGGGTGACGCCACCGAGGAAGATGGCCTTGGCCACGGCCTCGCCGGCGGAGGCGAAGTGGCCGATGTGGTTGTAGCAGAAGTTCGACGGCGAGTTGCGCAGCAGGATGGAGCGGGCGCCGTTGTGGAAGCTCGGCGCCACGCGCAGCTCCAGGCACTTCCGCCACACCGGATCGTAGTCGTAGGGACTGTCCAGCCCGATCACGTCGTACCACTCGATCAGCTTGGAGGCGTCCGGCTGTTCTTCTTCGACCGCGGGCACGCGGCGGCGCATGAGGCCCCCGACCATGACCACCTTGTAGCCGAGCTGGGTGACGGCGAACTCCAGTTCCTCGATCGCCTCCTCCGGCGTGTACATCGGGATGATGGCGGCGGGGATGACGCGATCCCCGAGCCCGCGGAACTGGTCGGCGGCGAAGACGTTGTAGGCGCGGCAGATGGCGCGGCGCAGCCGGGTGTCCTGCATGCGGTGGAAGGAGAGCCCGGCCGTCGGGTAGACCACGCTGAAGTCGATGCCGAGGTCGTCCAGCCGCTCGTACATGAGGCGCGGCAGCATGGCGGTGGCCCGGTCCAGCACGTTTTCACTGGGAGATGACCAGAAGGCCTCCTGACCCACCCGCTTCCGGGTGCGCTCGGCGAGCGTCATCTTGAGCGAAGTGGGCACGCGCTGGGTGGCCACCGCCAGGGCCTCGGCCGCCGCCTCCCCGCCGATGCGGCGGAACTCCTCCTTCATGACGGGGCCGTACTCGATCCAGTGGCCGTCCGCGTCGATGACCGGATGGCGTAGGCGGGAATGGAGCTTCCGAGCGTCGGTCTGGCCGTTGGTCTGCATGGCGGCGCCTCCTTTGGCTGCGGGCCATCCTGCCTCGCCGGGGTCCCCGGGGTCAAGGGGGCGATCGCTCGCTTGACTCGCGTCCCATAAGCCTGTAGGTTTTCTGCTCGACCCCCGGGACGGCGGCGTAGCTCAGGTGGCAGAGCAGGGGTCTCATAAGCCCCGTGTCGGAGGTTCGAGTCCTCCCGCCGCCACCACTCCCCCAGGCAGTTCCGAAGCGCTAGCGCCCCACGTACCGAGCCGAGTGTGCCGCGTGCGCCTGCCAGTTCTCGGTATACCGGGCGGCCAGCGCCCCGTCGTGGATCACGAGCAGGTTCTCGGCGTTCCGCTGCTCCGCCGCCGTGGTGAAGTTGAACGAGCCGGTGATGACGGCTAGGCCGTCGATGACCATGACCTTGTTGTGGGCGATGGCGTGCGCCCCGTCGATGAGGGTCACGATCCTGGCGTGCGCCAGGAAGTCGGCCGAGGAATACGTGGAGCCCGTCTCTTTCTGGTCGAGGATGACCTGGACGTCGACCCCGCGAGCGTGGGCCTCGACCAGCGCCTTGGCAATCGGGGCCGAGGTGAAGGAATAGGCCTGGACCAGCACCGTCGCCTTGGCCGCCGCGAGGGCATCCACGACGGCCTTGGTGGCGCCGTGGTTCGGCGAAAAGTACACCTGCCATGCGGGCTCGTCCGGCGCCGCCCGCGGCGTGGGTATCAGCGCGAGGGCGGCGGCCACGAGAATTGTGCCGAGCCGGAAGCGCCACCGTCGTGCGGCAGAATCGGCAGCCATGCCCCGAGTATCCCAGAAGATACAGGCCGGCACCAAGGGCTTTTCGCAGGGGCGAATTGAAGTTCGCGGACGGCTCCGCTAGACTGTCCTTCTCGTGAGCGACACAGGCACGGCCACCATCGACGCGTTTTTTGCCGAGGGCGGCATTGGAGGGCGCCGGGGGGAGGGCTCCGGGGCGAAGCACACCGGGGTCAAGCACAAGGAGGAGCGAGATGAGCGACGAGATCCTCGTGGAGCGGGATGGCGGCATCGCCACCGTGGTGTTCAACCGGCCCAAGATGCGCAATGCGGTCAGCCTCGCCATGTGGGGCGAGATCGCCGACGTGACGGACGGGCTGGCCAAGGACGACGCGGTCCGCGCCATCGTCTACCGCGGCGCCGGGCGCGATGCCTTCGCCTCGGGCGCGGACATCTCCGAGTTCACGGAGCACCGCAAGGACACCCAGACCGCGCTCGCCTACAACAAGAAGACCGAGGCCGCGTACACTTCGATCAGGCTCTGCCCCAAGCCCACCGTCGCCATGGTCTTCGGTTTCTGCATGGGCGGCGCGATGGCGCTCGCCATGGCCTGCGACCTCCGCTTCGCCGCGGGCGGCTCCAAGTTCGGCATTCCGGCGGCCCGGCTCAGCATCATCTACGGCCTCGACCCGGTGCACCAGCTCGTGGACCTGGTCGGGCCCGCGTACGCCAAGGACATCCTCTACTCGGCGCGCACCCTCGACGCGGCCGAGGCCTTCCGCATCGGCTTCATCCAGCGCCTCGTGCCCGCCTCCGAGCTCGAGGCGTACACGTACGACTACCTCCGCACCGTCGCCGAGAACGCGCCGCTGTCCATCCGCGGCACCAAGGCGCAGGCGCAGGCGATCTTCGAAGGCGTCAACGAGGAACACAGGAAGAAGCTCTTCGAGATGGGCATCGAAACCTTCAACAGCCACGACTACGCCGAAGGCACGCGGGCGTTTCTCGAGAAGCGGAAGCCCGGATTCAAAGGTAAGTAGCGTCTGCGCATCGCCGCCCTCTCCTCCACGCCGCAGGACCCGCTGGAGGGGAGCGGCACCTTCGCCGGCATCGCGGGCCTCAAGCGCGGTCTCGAAGCGCTCGGCCACAGCCTGGACCTCCGGCCGCTCCGCCTCCGCAGCGGTTTCCACACCCTCGACCGGTGGCTCTACAACGCCGGCATCGCCTGGAGCCCGCCGGAGGGCGTTGACCTCGTCTACGGCGTGGACCTGGACGGCTTCCTCTGGGCCAGGGCCCGCAGGCTGCCCTTCGTCGTGAGCCTCAAGGGCGTCATCGCCGACGAGCTCAAGAACGAACGCGGGTGGGTGCGCGTCCTTCTCGCCATCCAGGCTCGCTGGGAGCGCCTCAACGCGCGGCGCGCCGACATCGTGATCGCTCCCAGCCGCTATTCCGCCGACGTCGCCCGCCGTGAATACGGACTGGCGGCAGTGAAGATTGCCGTCGTGCCCGAGCCCATAGAGCTCGAGCGGTGGACGTCGCTCTTCGCCGCGGCCAGGCCGCGCCCGCGCGGCGGCCCCACCATCCTCTGCGTCGCGCGCATGTATCCGCGCAAGCGCATCGGCGATCTCCTCGAGGCGGCGGCTCTCCTCTGCCTCCGAATCCCCGGCGCCCGCGTCCGCATCGTAGGTAAGGGTCCCGAGTGGGAGGACGCCGTGCGGCTCCACGCCACGCTCGGGCTCGGAGAAACGGTCACCCTCCTGGGCGATGTGTCGCGGGATCGCCTCGCCGAGGAGTACGTGAGCGCGGACATCTTCTGCCTGCCGTCGGTGCAGGAGAGCTTCGGCATCGTCTTCCTCGAGGCCATGGCGGCGGGGCTCCCGGTTGTCGCCTGCCGGGCCGCCGCGACCCCGGAGGTGGTCGAGGACGGCGTGACGGGCCTGCTCGCGCCGCCGCGCGACCCCGCGGGCCTTGCCCGGGCGCTCGAGGCGCTGGCCGTCGATCCCGCGCGGGCGCGCGCCATGGGCGAGGCTGGGCGCCGCGCGGTGCCCGCCTACGTACCCGAACGGGTCGCCGCTCGGTTCCTGGAAGCGGTAAGATTGGGCCTCGAAGGGGGGCAATCCCGATGAGCGCCGGTCACGTGTACGCGACTCGGAAGTTTACGTTCTCCGCGGCCCACCGCTACTGGCGGGACGAGTGGAGCTTTGCTGAGAACCGCCGCGTCTTCGGGAACCTTACCGTCTCCCACGGGCACAACTACGTGCTTGAAGTGACGGTCCGCGGCCCGGTGGACGCTCAGACCGGCATGGTCATGGACCTCGCCGAGCTGAAGCGCGTGGTGTCGGACGCCGTCGTTCAGCGCTTCGACCACGCCGATCTCAACGCCGACCCGCTCTTCGCCCAGGGCGCCGTGCCGACCACCGAGAACCTCGTCCGCCCGGTGTGGGATCTGCTGGCGCCGAAGCTGGGGCAGGAGAGGCTCTGGCGGCTGAGACTCTGGGAGGATCCGACCTTCTACGTGGAGTATTTCGGCGCATGAGCGCGATCGAGCTGACGCGGCAGTACCACTTCAGCGCGGGGCATAGGCTCGAGAACCCAGCCTTCTCTCCCGAGGACAACGCGCGGATCTACGGCCAGTGCTACCGCCAGCACGGACATAACTACCTGGTCGAGGTGACCGTCGGAGGGCAGCCCGATCCCGTCACCGGCATGGCGGCGGACCTGGACGCGCTCGACGCCGCCGTGAAGCGTCTGGTCCTCGACGGTGTGGATCACTACGATCTGTCGAGCGCCGTACCGGCCTTGACCGGCATTACGACGACGGGCGAGAACCTCGCCCGCGCATTCTGGCAGTGGCTGGAGCCCGCCTTGGCGGCCGGAAGCCTGCGCCGCGTGGCCGTGGTCGAGACCGACAACAACACCTTCGAATACCGCGGCTGAGCCGCGAGGTGACCCACATGGAGGACCTGATCCGTCAGCTTTTGAAGGAGATCGGCGAGGACCCAATGCGCGAGGGCCTCGAGAGGACGCCGACCCGAGTCGCCAAGGCCTGGGAGTACCTGACTTCAGGCTACGGGCAGGAAGCCCACCAGGTCCTCAACGAAGCGCTCTTCACCGAAGAGTACGACGAGATGGTCGTGGTGAAGGACATCGACCTGTACAGCGTGTGTGTTCCCGGCAAGGAGATCGTCAACGTCGTCGGGGGGGCAAAGCCGGCGCGCGGGGTGCTCGCCGGAGACCGCCTATGGACGCTCGATCGGGGTTTTCTCAAGGAGACCGAGGTTACGGCCGTCTCTTCCAGAAAGACGCGCCAGATCGTCGAAGTCACCACTGAATCTGGGCGCTTCCGTGTCACGCCCGATCATCCTGTGATGACGGAG
>DASYVT010000063.1 GCA_035936835.1 Candidatus Methylomirabilota bacterium
CGTCCACCAGCCATCCATTCGCGCACGCGGCGCATGAAGTCGTGTTCGATCTCGACGACCTGGGGTCGTCGAAGAGGGGCGGCCCAATCAGTGAGCGGTCACGACAGACCATGAATCACCCCGAGCACGCCCGCACTGGAACCCATGCCGTGGGAGCATCGAGTCGGGCTGCGCCCTCCTTACGCCGCGGCCGGGGCCGTGCGGCCCCGCCGGCAGAACTCGTCATAGTCGATCTGATCGCGCAGCATAATGAAGAGGCGCACGAGGAGCTTGCGGGCGACGGCGACTTTGGCTTTCGGACGCCCGCGCCGATACACGAGGGCGCCGTAGGTCCGCTTGAGGTCAGGATCCATGCGGGCGGCATGCGCCGCGGCCTGCCCGAGGACGAAGCGGAGCAGGGGGCTGCCCTGTTTGGTGATGTGGCCGAGGTGATACGTGCCGGCGGAGGCGTTGACGGCGGGGGCCAGGCCGACGTAGCTGACCACGTGCTTGCTGTCGTGGAAGCGGGCCACGGGCCCCAACACGACGACGGTGGCCAGCGCCGTCAGGGCCCCGACGCCGGGGTGGGTGATGAGGCGTGGGGCATCGGGGTGGGCCAGGGCCGCGGTCCTGATCGCGTCGTCCAGCTCCCGGACCTGGGTGTTGAGGCCCGCGAGCAGCGCGAGGCTTTGATCCCGGCGCTGCGCGGTGTGCGGGGGGAGCGCGAGGGCGTGCAGTTGCGCCAGGCCGGCCTGGCGGAGGAGCGTGGAGCCCCGGACGAGGCGGTAGTTCAGAGCGATGGCGTGCAGGCCGTTCTTGACCATGGTGCGGATGCGGACGAGGCGCATGCGGTGCATCAGGAGCGCCCGCAGATCGCGCGTGGCGGGGTCCGGTATCCAGATCGTGGGGAAGCGATCGTGGTGCAGCAGGTCGAGGATGTGCAGGGCGTCGCGCCGATCGGTCTTCGTCTTGCGCACGACCATGGCGCGAATCTTCGCGGCATCGCCGACGAGCAGCGTGTGCCCGAGGCGCTGGATGAGCGTGTGAAACCAGGTGGCGTAGCCCGTGCTCTCAATCCCGATCGTCACGGGTCCAGGCAACGCCGCGTAGAACTCTTCGACCGCACTCCCGTCGTGGGCGAGCTGGCGCTCGCTCACCTCCCCAGTCCCGGTGTCCAGCACGGCCACCTGCTGCATGCGCGTGTGCAGGTCGCATCCTACGAAGGTCATGGTGTCGGCCCCCTTTCTGGGAGCGCTGTCGCCCAGGGCGAGCATAGCAACAGCGCGAGACCGTTCTCATGACATCAGTGACCACGCGGCGGGCCTTCATCGGCACGCTGGCCGGTGGCCTGGCAGCAGCGCCGTTTACCGCCGGCGCGCAGCAGACGGGAAGAGTCTCCCGGATCGGTATCCTGGCGAATTACCGGTTCGGCGAACCTGACCTTTGGGGATTTTTCATCCAGGGGCTACGGGAGCTCGGCTACGTGGAGGGCCGGAACATCGCGATCGAGTGGCGAGTCTCGGAGGGGAAGTATGAGCGGCTACCGGGCCTGGCAGCCGAGCTCGCCCGTCTCAAGGTTGACGTGATCGTCGTGCCCGCCAACCAGAACGCCCTTGCCGCCAGGCAGGCCACTCAAACGATCCCGATCGTCATGATCGGCGTCACCGATCCGGTGGGGAGCGGGCTCGTCGCCAACCTCGCGCGGCCCGGGGGAAACATCACAGGGCTGTCCGGTTCCGTGGGCCCCGAGCTAGCCGGGAAGCAGCTGGAACTGCTCAAGGCGGCGGTCCCTCAGGCGTCTCGCGTCGCCATCCTCTGGAATCCAGGCAACCCGGCCAACGCCGTCATGCTGAGAGAGGCGGGGATTGTGGCGCGATCGTTGATGGTCCAGGTTCAAGCCCTGGAGGCGCGGGGGCCGGACGACTTCGGGAGGGCATTCACGGCGATGACCAGGGAGCGCGCCGGCGCCGTTCTCATCCTCGGGGACGGGATGTTCGCCCTTCACCAGACACGGATAGTAGACTTCGTCGCGAAGAGCCGCCTGCCGGTGATGGGGTCGAGGAGTATGGTGGCCGCCGGCGTTCTCATGTCCTACGGGACCAACACTCCGGAACTGTGGCGGCGCGCCGCGACCTACGTGGACAAGATCCTCAAGGGCGCCAAGCCCGCCGACCTGCCCGTGGAGCAGCCCACCAAGTTCGAGCTGGTCATCAACCTCAAGACCGCGAAGGCGCTCCGGCTGACGATCGCGCCGTCGCTACTGCAGCGCGCCGACGAGGTGATCCAGTGAACCGCCGCGCGTTCCTGAGCGGCCTTGGAGCTCTGGCAACGGCGCCATCCTTTGCCTGGGCGCAACCGGCGTCGAGGGTCTACCGGATCGGCTATCTTGGGTCGGAACCGGTGCTGGCGCCAACCAATCCCGTCCAAGAGGTCTTCTGGGCTCGGCTGCGGGAACTTGGCTACGCCGAAGGTCGGAACCTGGTAGTCGAGCGCCGCTCCACAGAGGGCCGGAACGAGCGCTACCGCGCCCTCGCCAGAGAGCTCGTGAACCTCAAGGTGGATCTGATCATCGCGGCCGGCGCGCCCGCAGCAGTCGCGG
The DNA here is from genome assembly GCA_035936835.1 of Candidatus Methylomirabilota bacterium. Lineage (NCBI taxonomy): Bacteria > Methylomirabilota (SeqCode) > Candidatus Methylomirabilota bacterium. The sequence continues at coordinate 2,579 of DASYVT010000063.1, forward strand.
CCAAGGAGGCGACGAGCACCATCCCCATCGTCACGGTGATCGTCTCCGATCCGGTCGGCGCTCGGCTGATCGCGAGCCTCGCACGACCCGGCGGCAACGTTACGGGCATGTCGTCCGCGGCGACGGACATCCCCGCCAAGGAGCTCGAGCTGCTCAAAGAGGTTTTGCCCGGCCTCTCCCGCGTCGCGGTGCTCTCGAACCCAACCGCCCCGATGCACGCGACATTCCTCAAGGAGCTGGAGGTCGCAGCGCGGACCCTGCGCGTCCGCCTCCAACCGATCGAGGTCAGAACCCCCAAGGACATCGAGAGCGCCTTCGCCGCGATAACAAAGGAGCGTGCCGAGGCGCTGATCCTGGTGGACGACCCGCTTATGTACCAGCAGCGCCGACGCATCGCCGACCTGGCGGTGCGGCACCGGCTACCGACCGTCTCCTTCCAGCGGTTGTACCCCGAGGCCGGGGCGCTCATGTCCTACGGCGCGAGCTTTGCCGATCTGTTCCGGCGCGCCGCCACCTACGTGGACAAGATCCTCAAGGGCGCCAAACCGGCGGACCTGCCCGTCGAGCAGCCCACCAAGTTCGAGCTGGTCATCAACCTCAAGACCGCCAAGGCATTTGGCCTGACGATCCCGCAATCGCTGCTGCAGCGGGCAGACGAAGTGATCCAGTGAGCGACGATCTCATTCGAGACGTGTCGCGCACCGACATGGTCGATGCGCGCGTAGCGGCCATTCTTCGAGCCAAGTCCGGGATGGAGCGGCTGCGGCTCGCCCACGAAGCCTGGGAGCTCGCGCATGCCCGGCTGACGGCCTTCCTCGCCGCCAGGCATCCAGATTGGGACCGCCGGCAGGTCCAAACGGCGGTCGCGAAGAGACTATCGCGTGACTCAAGCTGAGCTGCTGCGCTATGTCGCGAGCGTGTTCGAGGACCTCGGGGTCACGTACATGATCGGGGGGTCCCAGGCTTCAATCTACTACGGAGAATCGCGCTTCACCCAGGACATTGACCTCGTGACGGATCTGAAGCCCGAGCACATCCCCGCGCTGGTGGACCGCTTCCCCGCCGGTGAGTTCTACATGAGCGTGGAGGCAGCTCGTGAGGCAGTCGAGACGCGGGGCCAGTTCAACATCATCCATGCTGAATCCGCGCTCAAGGTCGACGTCTTCGTCAACAAGGACACCGACTACGACCGGCTCCGTCTCGACCGGCGTCAGCGGTTGCCGCTCGTCCCGGGCCGCGAGGCGTACTTTGCGCGACTGGAGGACATCATACTTTATAAGATGCTCTACTTCCGCGAGGGCCATTCGGATGTGCACGTACGGGACATTCTCGGGATCCTCAGGGTGTCGGGCCCCGAGATCGACACCGCCTACATCGCGGAATGGGCAGGACGGTTGGGCCTCAACGCGATCTGGGACGCGGTGCTCAAGCGGGCACAGACGAATGAGTGAGCAGCGACTGCGAGCCCCTCACCCTGCCCTCTCCCCAGAGGGGCGAGGGGTTTTGCAGACTCCCTCTCCCTCAGTGAGGGAGAGGGGCGGGGTGAGGGTGCCGCTGCTCGCGCTCCTCGCCGTCTTACTGCTCGCCGCGCCGCTCGCGGCCGAGGCACAATCGCAGGCGCCAATCCCTCGGATAGGCATGCTCTCGTCTTTCTCTCCTTCGGACGCAGCGCCCTGGTACCAGGCGTTCCTGCAGGGTTTCCGCGATCTCGGATGGATCGAAGGGCAGAATGTGAGCATTGTTTATCGGTATGCGGAGGGAAACACTGATCGTCTTCCGGGTCTCGTAGCCGAACTCGTCCAGCTCAAGGTCGACATCATCGTGACGTCCGTCACCCCCGATACGCTTGTTGCCAAGAACGCCACGCGGACAATCCCCATTGTCATGGCGTCGGCGGGTGACCCGGTCGCAACCGGGCTCGTCGAGAGCCTGGCGCGGCCCGGCGGCAACGTCACGGGATTGGCGCAAATGGTCCTACAGCTCGCGGCAAAGCGGCTCGAGTTGCTCAAGGAAATGGTGCCCAAGCTCTCTCGGGTAGGGGTGATCTGGAACCCGGAGGACCTGGTCGCCGCACAAATGTGGAAAGACATCCAGCTACCAGCGCGGCAGCTCGGACTCCAGCTCCACTCCCTGGAGGTGCGGAGCTTGCAAGACTTCGACAAGGCATTCGAGCGGGCGACGAGTGCCCGTGTCGGCGCCCTTCTCATCACGCCGTCGCCTTTGTTCGTCACGAATGAGCAACGGATCGCCGATTTCGCCCTAAAGCGCCGCCTGCCGTCGATATTTCATCTGAAGGGATTCGTGGAGCGTGGCGGCCTCGCGGCCTATGGGCCGGACCGCTCTGACTTGTTCCGGCGCGCCGCCACCTACGTCGATAAGATCCTCAAGGGCGCCAAGCCCGCCACGTTGCCGGTGCAGCAGCCGACAAAGTTTGAGCTGGTGATCAACCTCAAGACCGCGAGGGCGATCGGGCTGACAATCCCGCAATCGCTGCTGCTGCGGGCAGATGAGGTCATTCAGTGATGGAGCGCCGGACCTTCATCTCCGGGATCAGCTTCGCCCTTCTCGCCGTGCCGCTCGCGGCCGAGGCGCAGGCGCAGGCGAGAATTGCCTTCTTGTGCGTGGACTCCTGCTCGAATCTTCCCAACACCAACAACGCCTGGGACCGAGCCTTCCTGAATGGGCTCGAGCAGGCCGGTTACGTGCTGGGCCCGAAACTCTTCCTCGACATGGTGGGTGTGGGCGTCGGCTACGATCGCCTCCCCGAGGCGGCGACGCGGCTCGTTCGTCGCAAGGCGGACGTGATCGTCGCGTTCGGGAGCTTCGCGGCTGGGACGGCCAAGCGCGCCACGAAAACCGTCCCCATCGTCATGGTGAATGTCGCGGATCCCGTGGAAGAGGGGCTGATCGCTAGTCTTGGCCGCCCTGGTGGAAACGTGACGGGGCTGGCCACCCCGTTCGCGCAGCTCGACGCCAAGCAACTCGAGTTTCTCAAGGAAGTCCATCCGCGTTTGACACGTGTCGCAGTGCTCTGGAACCCGGCGATCGGGCTGCACAAGCAACGACTTGCACGGCTTGCGGTCGCCGCCCGCTCTCTTGGCGTTGAGGTCTATCCAGTGGAAGCCGCCACTGCACAAGATCTCAAAAAGGCGTTCGCACTGATCGCTCAAGGGCGGGCTGACGGGCTGCTTCTGTTCGAGCATCTGATGGGGGTACTCGGTTCGGGAGAGATCTCGCAGTTCGCCCTGCAGCGGCGACTCCCGACCGTGGCTTCGGATCGTCGATTCTTGTCGGCCGGCGGCCTGATGTCCTACGGCCCCTCCCTTCCGGGTCTGTACGAACGCGCTGCGGTCTACGTGGGGAAACTCCTGAAGGGCGTTAAACCGAGCGAACTGCCGGTGGAGGAGCCGACGCGCTACGAGCTGGTTGTGAGTCAAGTCACCGCCAAGGCGCTGGGGCTCACCATTCCGCAGTCGGTCCTGCTCCGGGCGGACGAGGTGATCCAGTGAGGCGCTCCCCTCACCCTGCCCTCTCCCCAGAGGGGAGAGGGAGATAAGCGCGCCGTGAGCCAGCAACTGTTCACCGAGGAACACGGGATGCTGCGGAAGAGCGTGCGGGCCTTCGTGGAGAAGGAGGTCGCGCCGCATGTTGACGACTGGGAGGAGGCGGGGCGGATCCCGAAGGGCTTCTGGCGGCGGCTGGGGGAGCTGGGATTCCTTGGGCTGGAGATCCCGGTGGAGTACGGCGGGGCGGGTGGGGATTTCCTGTCGAGCGTGGTGCTGGGCGAGGAGATGGCGCGCTGCCGGTCTGGCGGCGTGGCCTTCAGCGTGCTGGTGCACACGGACATGTCCTCGCCCTGGCTTACCCGCTTCGGTAACGATCCGCAGAAGCGGAAGTACCTGCCGGGGATCATCAGCGGGGAAACCGTGTGCGCGCTGGGGATCACGGAGCCGGGCACGGGCTCCGACATGGCGAACCTCTCCACGCGCGCGGTGCGAAACGGCGACCACTACCTCGTCACGGGCAGCAAGATCTTCATCACGAACGGCGTCTACGGCGACCTCTACTTCGTCGCGGCGCGGACGGGGGTGGGCACGCCCGAGCGGCGCTACGACGGCATCTCCATGTTCCTCGTCGAGCGCGGGCTGCCCGGCTTTACGGTGAGCCGCAAGCTGGACAAGATGGGCATGCGCGCCTCCGACACCGCGGAGCTGGCTTTCCACGACTGCCCCGTGCCGGCGGAGAACCTGCTGGGCGTCGAGGGGCGCGGCTTCCAGCAGCTCGCCGCGGGCCTTCAGCGCGAGCGCATCATGGCGGCGGTGCTGGCGCTCTCGGGCGCGGCGCAAGCGCTGGACGACACCATGGCCTATCTGCGTGAGCGTCAGGCCTTCGGCGAGCCGTTGAGTCGAAAGCAGGCGCTCCGGCACAGGATCGCCGAGATGGGCACCGAGATCGAGGCCGCGCGCCAGCTCCTCTACCACGCGGCCGCGCGCTACGATGCGGGCGAGGAGTGCATCAGCGAGGTCTCAATGGCCAAGCTCTTCGCGACGGAGGTCGCCAACCGCGTCGCGTACCAGGCGGTGCAACTACACGGGGGTTATGGCTACATGAGCGAGTTCCCCGTTGAGCGCTTCTTCCGCGATGTGCGGCTCTGGACCATCGCGTCGGGCACGTCGGAGATCATGAAAGAGATCATCGCCAAGCGGCTGCTGGCGTGAGGAGAACCTGACATGGCCGCGAAACTCCCGCTGCTGTACACCCACGTGATGGGCAGCCACGGCTTCCCCGGCTGGTTCTGGACCGCGCTCGACAAGATCAAGGCGGAAGAGTACGGGCAGACCGACGTCAGGGAGACCTTCGACGACGCGACTCAGCTCGCGATCCGCGACCAGGAGCGCGCCGGCATCGACGTGATCTGCGACGGTGAGATGCGCCGCTTCTTCTTCGTCCAGAGCTTCTACGGCAAGATGGAAGGGCTGGAAGTTTTGGAGCCGCTCAGGAAGACAGGGCTCTACGCCTACGACAGCGTGCCGCGCTACCGGCCGACGCGGAAAATCACGGTGCCCAAGGGCCTGGGCACGGTGGACGAGTTCAACTACCTCAAGACCCAGACCGACAAGCCGGTCAAGGCGACGTGCCCCGGCCCCGTGACGCTATCCATCCACGTCCAGACGCGCCCTGGCGACGCCTACAACAACGACCGCCTCGCGCTCTGCTGGGACCTGGTGCCGGCGGTCAACGCCGAGTTGAAGGCGCTGGCGGCGGCCGGCGCGGACTGGATCCAGGTGGATGAGCCGTCGGCCGCCATCGTGCCCGGCCAGGCGCCCGAGTACGTGAAGATGTTCAATGCCTGCGTCGAGGGCGTGAAGGCGAAGATCGGCTACCACGTCTGCTTCGGCAACCTCCTCTCGCGCCCGCGAGGCAAGCGGAGCTACCGCTGGATGTTCCCCGCGCTCCTCGAGACCAAGTGCCAGCAGTTCGTCTTCGAGTACGCCAACCGCGAGATGGCCGAGATCGAGATGTGGAAAGAGGTCGGCGTGGACCGGGACATCGCCTGCGGCGTGGTTGACGTGAAGTCCTTTTACATGGAGACTCCGGAAGACATAGCGGAGCGGGTCCGCCTCTGCCTCAAGTACATCCCGGCCGAGCGGCTGTCGTTGATTCCCGACTGCGGATTCTTCCCCGTGCCGCGGTGGGTGGCGTTCGAGAAGCTCAAGCGGCTGGCGGCCGGGGCCCAGTTGGCGCGCAAGCAGTTGAACGGGTGACCAGCCCGGCGAACGAACGTGCGATCCCGAGCGTATCGTCGTATGGGGGGACGAGGAAATGCGGGTCCAGATCCAGAGGCGGGGGAACAGCCTGGCGCTTTGCATACCCAAGGGCCTGGCCAAGAAAGCAGCCGTGAGGGAAGGCATGGTTGTCGTCCTGACTCTGACGGACGGGAGACTGATCGTCGAGCCCGACGTGAAGGGCCGGGTGACGCTCAGGCGACTCCTCCGAAAGGTCAGCAAGCACAACCTCCACGATGAGGTCGATTTCGGTAGTGCGCCTGAGCGCGAGGTAAGACGCGATTCCTAACAAGGAGGATGGATATGACCAGCAGCAGGCGTGAGTTCCTCAAGGTGGCGGGCGGCGCGGCGGCCGCGGGCGTGGTCGGCTTCCCGGCGGTGGCGCGTGGCCAGGCCAAGCCGGGCGTTCCGTCCGACCCGGTCAAGATCGGCATCCTCGCGATCAGAGCGGGCATCGCGGCGCCCGTCGGCACGGCTGGCCTGCGCGGGACGGAGTGGTGGGCCGAGCGCGTGAACAAGTCGGGCGGCATCCTCGGCCGCCAGGTCCAGCTGATCGTCGAGGAAGAGTCCAACCCCAAGGACACGGTCGAGCGCTACCGCAAGCTCATCCTCCAGGACAAGGTCGAGGTCGTCATCGGCGGCATCTCCACGGGCGTGACGCTGGCGCTCGGGCCCGTCGCCGAGGAGATGGACACGCCGTGGCTCTCCTGGGACGGCACGACCCAGAAGGGCGTGGAAGAGACCATGCCCAACCCCAAGTGGGCGTTCAAGAGCGTGGACAACGAGGTCGAGGCCATCGTGGCCGGCACGCTGACGCCCAAGTACTTCAAGGGTGTGCAGACCATCGCCGGCATCAACAACGACTACTCCTACGGCCACGACTGCTGGGAGACCTACCAGGCCGTGCTCAAGAAGATGGGCATGAACGTCAAGCCCGTGCTGGAGCTGTTCCCGAAGCTCGGCGTGACGGACTTCACCTCCCACATCGCCGCGATCCAGCAGGCGAAGCCCGACCTGCTCATGAGCTCGTTCTGGTCGGGGGACGCGACGATCATCATGAAGCAGGCGGCGGCCGTCGGCCTCTTCAAGAACATGAAGGGCGTCTTTACCACGGCGGGCGGCGTCCACGACTCGCTCAAGAAGGAGTTCACGCCCGAGGGGCTCCTGCTCGGCTACAACACCATGTACTTCGACGACCCGAAGGGCTCGCCGCTCCTCAAGCAGTTCGTGCGCGAGTACAAGGCGAAATACAACGAGTACCCGGCCTACGAGTCCGACCACGCCTACTTCAATATCGAGTCCTACAAGGCGGCCGTCGAGAAGGCCTACGCCGCCACCGGGAAGTGGCCGTCGAAGGCCGAGGTGGTCAAGGCTCTGGAAGGCATCGAGGTCGAGTCGCTCTCCGGCAGGCGCTCGTGGCGGCAGGACCACATCCAGATGTGCAACTTCTACCAGGGCATCACGACCCACAAGAACAACTACGACTTCGTCACCATCAACCCCATCGAGGTCGTCTCCACCAAGACCGCGATGAAGCCCGCGGGCTCCAAGCTCCTCGACTGGATCAACGGCTGGAAGGTCTGAGTCTCCGCCCCCTCACCCTGCCCTCTCCCCCTCACGGGGGAGAGGGTGGCGTTGTGATCTATCCATGACCGCAAACCTCGTGAACATCCTGATGGGCGGTGTGTTCCACGCCGCCATCCTCTTCCTGGTCGCCGCGGGGCTCCAGGTGGTCTTCGGCGTCCAGAAGATCTTCAACCTGGCGTGCGGGTCCTTCTACGCGCTGGGCGCCTACACGGGCGTTTCGGCCGTCGGGTACTTCACGGCGCACGGTGGGCCGCCGGCGCTCTTTATCATCCCGCTCGCGCTGGGTGGCCTCGCGGTGGGCCTCGTGGGCGTTGTCGTCGAGCGCGGACTGCTCCGCTTCGTCTACGACCGCGATGAGACCTTCCAGCTCCTGCTGACCTTCGCGCTGGTGCTCATGCTGGAAGACCTGATCCGCATGACCTGGGGAACGGCGCCCGTCTCGACGGGTGGGCTCTACCTCAACTACGGCCAGGCGCGGATCTTGGGCGCGACCGTGCCCGTCTACAACCTGATCGTCATCGCCGCGAGCCTCGCCATCGCGCTCGGCATCGGGTGGCTGCTCTCGCGCACCGTTTTCGGGCGCATCATCCGCGCTTCGGCCGACAACCGCGAGATGGCAGAAGCGCTCGGCGTGGACATGCGCTGGGTGTACGTGCGCGTCTTCACGCTGGGCACCATGCTGGGCACGCTGGGCGGCGCACTCGTGATCCCGGCGACGGCGGCCATGAGCGAGATGGGCATCGAGTTGATCGTCGAGGCCTTCGCGGTCGTCGTGATCGGGGGCCTGGGCAGCATGCGCGGCGCATTCGTCGGCGCCCTCGTCGTGGGCGTCCTCCGCTCAGTTGCCATCTCGGTATACCCGGAGCTCGAGATGCTGCTGATCTACCTCATCGTGATCGCCGTGCTCATCTGGCGCCCGCGCGGGCTCTTCGGGGCGGCTGCCGCGTGAGGACACCTGTCGTCCTGTCGCTCGTGGGGATCGCCTTCCTCGGGCTTCCCGTCGTGGCGCCGGCCTACTACGTCACGCTGATGCTGCCCTTCATGGCCTACGGCGTGGTCCTGCTCGGGCTGAACCTCCTCTTCGGCTACACGGGGCTCGTCTCCTTTGGCCACGCGCTCTTCATCGGCATCGGCGCCTACACCGGCGCGGTGCTAACGACGCATCTGGGCGTGCGCCACATGGAGCTGATCCTCCCGGCCGCCGCGCTCGCCGCCGCGGTCGTGGCGGCGCCCGTCGGCGCGCTCTGCGTCCGCTACGTCAAGATCTACTTCGGCATGCTGACGCTGGCCTTCGGTATGGTCTTCTATACGTTCTTGCTCAAGTTCTACAAGCTGACGGGCGGCGACGAGGGTATGCGGATGCTCCGCCCCTATCTCCTCGGCAGCGAGTGGACGGGGTATTCCAAGACGGCGTACCTGATCGGGCCGTACTACTACTTCTCTCTCGCGGTGCTCGTGCTGGCGACGCTCCTCATGTGGCGCATCATCGGCTCGCCGTTCGGCCTGTGTCTGAAGACCATCCGCGACAACCCGCTCAAGGCCGAGAGCCTCGGCGTCAGCGTGCCGCGCTACCGCTGGTACGCCTTCATGATCTCGGCCGTCTACGCGGCCGTGGGCGGCGCGCTGCTGGCTACGCCGACGGGCAACGTGGACCCGACGCTCGCCTACTGGACGCACTCGGGCAATATCGTCTTCATGGTGCTGCTCGGCGGCTTCGGGTCCTTCTTCGGCCCGCTCCTGGGCGCCTTCGCCTTCATCTTCCTCCAGGACACGGTCATGTCGGTCTTCCCCTACTGGCGGCTGATCTTCGGCGCGGTGCTCGCCTTCATCGTGATTTTCGCCCCGGGCGGGCTCATGGGTCTCTTCGCGAGACGCCGCCGGCCCGTCGAGGTCTCGCGGGCGTGATCCTCGAGGCGCTGGATATCCGCAAGCTCTACGGCGCCTACGTGGCGCTTGACGGCGTGAGCCTGTCGATCCGCGAGGGCGAGTTCGTCTCCATCATCGGCCCGAACGGCGCCGGCAAGTCCACACTGATCAACGTGCTGACGGGCGTCCTCCAGCCGAGCGCGGGCAGCGTGCGCTTCAAGGGCAAGGACATCGGCGGCATCGGGACCGTGGCGCTCACGCGGCTCGGTATGGCGCGAAGCTTTCAGCTGGTCCAGATCTTCCCCAAGCTGACGGTCCTCGAGACACTCCAGGCCGCCGTCGTCTCGCGCCTCGGGCGCGGCGCCAGGCTCTTCGCGTCGCTCGCGGGCGACAGCCAGGTCCAGGCCGACGCGCTCGAGGTCGCCGCACTCTTCAATCTCGCCGACAAGGCCCACGCGCTCGCGCGCGAGCTGCCCCAGGGCGACAAGAAGCTCCTCGACGTCGCCTCGGCCTTCGCCCTGCGGCCCGAGATCATCCTGCTGGACGAGCCGACGAGCGGCGTCAGCACCGCGGACAAGCACGCCGTCATGGAGATCCTGGTGGGCGCGGCCAAGCGGATCGGGCTCCGCGCGATCATCCAGGTCGAGCACGACATGGACATCGTCTTCGGCTACTCGGACCGCATCATCGCGCTCCACCAAGGCAAGGTGCTGGCCGACGCCACGCCGGCCGAAATACAAGCTGACGCCAAGGTGGTCGACATGGTCGTGGGCAGGAGACGCGCCCCTCACCCTTCCCTCTCCCCAGAGGGGAGAGGGAATGCGGACCCCTCTCCCCCATTGGGGGAGAGGGCAGGGTGAGGGGGTAGGGCCCGCATGCTCACCGTCACCGAGATCGACGTGTTCATCCAGGCGAGCCACATCCTGAGGCGCGTGTCGCTCGAAGTGCGGGAGCGCGAGGTGGTCTGCCTCGTCGGGCGGAACGGCGCGGGCAAGACCACGACGCTCCGGACCATCATGGGCTACCATCGCCCGCGGGGCGGCGGCATCCGCTTCAACGACGTGCCGCTCCACGAGCGGCGGACTTTCGAGATCGCGCGGCTGGGGCTGGGGTTCTCGCCGGAGGAGAGCGGAATCTTTCCCGACCTGACGGTGGCGGAGAACATCGAGATCTCGACGTGGACGCGCCCCGGCGGCAGGCCGGCGGCGGAGCGGCTGGCCGCGGCATACGAGATCTTCCCCGTGCTGAAAACGTACGGCGCGCGGAAGGGTCCGGAGATGTCGGGCGGCGAGAGGAAGATGCTCTCGATCGCGCGGGCGCTGGCGCTCGACCCGGACATGCTGCTGCTCGACGAGCCCTTCGAGGGTCTCTCGCCCGCCATCGTCCCCACGGTCGCCGCCGGCCTGGCCGAGATCACCCACCGCGGCCACGCCATCCTGATCGCCGAATCGAACATTTACCACGTGCCGGATTTCGCCACGCGGCTCTACGTCATCGAGCGCGGCGAGATCATCTTCGCGGGCCGGCCGGACGACGTCCGGAAAGACGCCGCCGCGCTCCGCGCAATAGGAGGACATGCCTGATGGCCGCTCTCCCGCTCATCCCCTCCGCCGTCGTCGGTTCCCACGGCAAGCCCGGGTGGTGGTTCGCCACCGTCAAGAAGGTCGAGGCCGGAGAGTACGGCCCCGGTGACCTCGAGGAGATGTTCGACGACGCGGCCGACACCGCCATCCGCGACATGGAGCGGGCCGGCCTCGACATCATCACGGACGGAGAAGTCCGCCGCCTCGACGGCTACGTGGATTCGTACTACGCGATCATCAAGGGCATCTCGCCCCTGCCCGTGCGCCGCAAGGCCGGCCCCTGGGGCTACGACCAGCAGACACGCTACGAGGCCGTCGGCCGCATCGAGACGCCCGAAGGCGGGCTCGGCATCGTCAAAGAGTTCGAATACCTCAAGGCCCACACGTCGAAGGCAACCAAGGCGACCTGCGCGGGGCCGCTGACCTTCGGCTCGCGCATTCACCCTGGCAAGATGTACAAGGGCGTGGTGGACGTGGCCGAGCGCTTCGCGGAAGTCATCAACGTGGAGCTCCGGGCCCTGGTCGCGGCGGGCGCGGACTTCATCCAGCTGGACGAGCCGGCGCGCGGCAACGTCTCGGGCGAGGAGATGGCGCGCCTCTACAACATCGCGACCGAGGGCGTGAAAGCCAAGCTCGCCTTCCACATCTGCTTCGGCAACCGCTTCGGGCGCTCGCGCTTCGACCGGACGTATCGACCGTACTTCCCGAGCATCCTCAAGGCGCGCGCCGACCAGCTGGTCCTCGAGTTCGCCGGGCGCGAGTTCTCCGAGCTCGACCTGTGGAAGGAGTACGGGCAGGACCGCGAGCTTGGCGCTGGCGTCATCGACGTCAAGGGCTTCTACCCCGAGACGCGGGAGGACGTCGCCAAGCGCATCAAGCGCGTGCTCGGCGTCTGCAAGCCGGAGAAGCTCTACGTCAACCCCGATTGCGGCTTCGGCTGGTCGCCCCGCTACATGTGCAACCAGAAGGTCCGCGCGCTGGCGGCGGGCGCCGTCCTGGCCCGCCAGGAGCTGACGGGGAAAGGGTAGTGCGAGCCGAGAGACGGCCGAATTGCCGCAGGCATGAGCGTCACGAGGCGAGTGGCTGAGTCAGTAGCCGCGGTGTCCCTCGCCTACACGTGGGGCACGGTGGAAGCCGAGCGCCGCCTGCCGTTTCCCTGCGACCGCTACGTGGAGCAGGCCGAGGCCGCCTTCTTCCGCGGGATCACGGTACGCGCCAGTCCGGCGACGCTCTTCCGCTGGCTCTGCCAGCTGCGCGTGGCGCCGTATTCCTACGACTGGATCGACAACGGCGGCCGCCGGAGCCCGCGCGCGCTCACGCCCGGCCTGGAAGACCTGGCCGTCGGCCAGCCGGTGATGCGCATCTTCACCCTTGTCGACTTCGCGAAGGACGCGCACCTCACGCTCCGGATCAAGCACGGCACGGGCGCCTTCAGCCTCTTCGGCGACCTGGCGATCACCTACTTGATCGCGCCCGAGAGCCCGGAGCGCTGCCGCCTCCTCGTCAAGATCGTCACGCGCTACCCGCGCGGTTTCATGGGGGCGCTGATGCGACGGGGACTGCCCTGGGGCGACCTCGTGATGATGCGGCGCCAGCTCCTGAACTTCAGGCAGCTGGCGGAGCGGAGCCCGTGACGGCAGGACGGCGGCTGGCTTTCTGGTAGAGGAGGCCGACGAGGAGCAGCACGACGCCGAGGACGAGCAGCGAGAGCATCCGGTACGCCGTCTTGACCGAGGCCATATCCACGAAGAAGACCTTCACGATGGTCAGCCCGAAGAGGCAGAGGGCCGCGTAGCGGAGCGCCACCGAGCGCCGGAGGAAGCCCCACGCGAGCGTCGCGGCGGCGTAGGCGGTCCAGAGTAGCGAAAGCCCCAGCTGCATCCGCCACCGGAGCTCGCTCGCTTTCGCGGACTGGCCCGGCCCGCGCATGTCCTTGATGGCGACGTCGAGGTACCGCGTCCACGCCTGGCTCAGCACGAAGAGCAGCACCACGCCCGCCGTTCCCGACAGCGCCCGCCCGACGGGATCGGCGTAGCGCGCGGCGCCCGAGCCGGCGAGGCAGCCGCCCGCCACCGCCAGCGCCACGCAGGCCAGCACCCGCATGAGCGTGTAGACGTTCACCAGCTGCTCGGCGGAGGCGCGGGCCATCGTGTCGTCGGCGCCGAGCGTGCGCACGAGCACCGTGAAGGCGGCCAGCGGCACGGCGATGACGAAGGCCGGCGACGGCGCAACGCGCGCGAGGAATCCGAGCACCAGCAGCTGGGCGATAAGAAGCCCGGCGGGCCAGAGCTCCTGCGGCTCGCGCCACAGCAGGACGGAGAGCGTCAGCGAGGCCATCACCCACAGCGTGCTCCGGAGCCCCTCGCGGCTCAGCCTGAGCAGCCGGCCGGGCTGGAGCGCCAGCGCCAACTGGCCTGCCAGCACGATGGCGGCCACGGTCAGGAGGTGCGCGAGGTAGGTCGGGTTCCACACGGGCGTCCAGTACGCCGAGCCCCACTTGTCGATGCCGACGACGCGGAAGGCCGCGAGGAAGAGCGCGAGCGTGCCGCCCCACGCGGCCACGGGCGTGACAAGCCGCGGGGCGACGGAGATGAGCACGGCGCCCTCGGCGGCCCATGCGAGCGTGATCCACGGGCCCTTGAGCGCCAGCGGCATGGCCAGCGTGAGGAAGACGCACGCCACGCCCATGAGCACGCCCACCGTCTCCTCGTCGTCCGGGACGCGGCGGCGATAGAAGCCGGCGAGCACGGTGTAGAGGATGGCCAGCGCCATGGCCGCCGGCGCCTCGAGCAGCGGCCACCAAGCCTCGAGCGTCACGTAGACGGCCCAGAAGTAGCCGGCCGCCGTGCCCGCGACGAACAAGAGATCCACCTCGTCGATTCGCGCCCTGTGCCCCCACGCGCGGGCGAGCGGCGTCAGGAGAAAGAGCAGGAAGAGCGCGGAGAGCAGGACGAGCCGCGCCACGGGATACGGCGCGTCGGAGTAGCGCAGGAAGGTCGGCGCCAGGAGCAACACGGTGCCGGCCCACGCCAGGCGATTGAGCGCCGTCCAGGTGCGGAAGCGCGCGATGGCCAGCACGAGAAGGTCGAGGACGACGAGGTATCCCAGCAGGACGCGCTCGTTGGGCTCCGGCTGCGCAAGCAGCACCGGTGTCAGGAGTCCGCCCAGGAGCGCCAGCACCGCCGTCACCTGGCGCTCGGAGACGACGGCGACCCCGCTGCCCAGCACGGTGACGATGAACATCAGGCCGAAGGCGGCTCCCGCCGGGAGGAGGCCGTAGTAGGCGTAGCCCGCGTAGAGCGAGAGGTAGCAGAGGCCGAGCCCCAGCCCTGAGAGCCCTTCCGACAGATACGGCACGTCACGGCGGCGGTGGAGCGCAAGTCCCGCGGCCAGGAGCGTGATACCCGCCGACATACCCAGACCCAAGCGGGCGCGCGGGCCGATCAGGTTGTTCTCGATGGACCACTTCACGAAGAAGGAGGCGGCGAAGAGGATGGCGATCACGCCGACCCAGGTGGTCCAGCGGGCGCCGATACGCTGCTCGAGGTCGAGCCTCGGCGCGGGCGCGGGAGCGGGCGGCGGCGTGGCGGCGTGGACGGCCGCGCTCCACGCGGGAGACGGCAGGGGTTCGTGAGCCGACGGAACCGGCTCTGTCGGAACGTGCGCCGTCGGCGCGGGAGCGGGCGGAGCTTCAGGCTGGGGCTGGACGCCGTCGCGCTGCTGCTCGAGCGTCCAGACGCGATAGAGCAGGTCGCGGACCCGCTCCTCGAGCCCGGCGATCCGCTCCGCCGGCGTCGGCTGGCCCGGGCGGGGCTGGCTGTCGCGCAGCGCCTTGAGCGCCACGAACAGCGCGGCCACCGCAAGAATGAAAATCAGAAACGACATGCTGCCAGGAGCCTACACCAAGCGGGATAATTCCCCCGCCTCATTTCCGCCCGTCCGGAGACCGCTTAACGTTCGGGCCACACGAGGGGCATGTTCCTTGACCGCCTTCCCCACGCGGGCTACTGTTTGCGCACGTTCCGACCGACCCCCAGGTGGAGGCGACGGCATGAAGTGCTCCCGGTGTCAGCATGAGAACGCTTCCGAGGCGAGGTATTGTAACGCCTGCGGCGTCCGCCTCGATCTGATCTGCGCGTCGTGCGGCCACAGCAACACGCCCGGCAGCCTCTTCTGCAACCAGTGTGGTCACGCCCTCAACGGGCCCGGCTCGGCAGCGAGCGCGCAGCGTTTCGCATCACCTGAATCCTACACGCCCAAGCATCTCGCGGAGAAGATCCTCAGCTCGAAGAGCGCGCTGGAAGGGGAGCGCAAGCAGGTCACCGTCCTCTTCGCCGACCTCAAGGGCTCGATGGAGCTACTCGCCGACCGTGATCCCGAGGAGGCGCGCAAGCTCCTCGATCCCGTGCTCGAGCGGATGATGGAGGCCGTGCACCGCTACGAGGGCACCGTGAACCAGGTCATGGGCGACGGCATCATGGCGCTCTTCGGCGCCCCCCTCGCCCACGAGGACCACGCCGTGCGGGCCTGCTACGCCGCGCTGCGGATGCAGGAGAGCGTGAAGAGGTACGCGGAAGAGGTGCGACGCTCCCACGCGGCCGTGGTCAAGATCCGCGTCGGACTGAACTCCGGGGAGGTCGTCGTCCGCGCCATCGGCAGCGATCTCCACATGGACTACACGGCCGTCGGCCAGACGACGCATCTCGCCGCCCGCATGGAGCAGCTCGCCGATCCCGGCGCCATCGTGATTACGCCCGCGACGCTGGCGCTGGCCGAGGGCTACGTCGAGGTGAAGTCGCTGGGCCCGGTGCCGGTAAAAGGCCTCCCCGAGCCGGTGGAGGTCTACGAGGTGACGGGAGCGGGCCCGGCGCGGACCCGGCTACAGGCGGCCGCCGGGCGCGGGCTCACCCGCTTCGTCGGCCGCGACGCCGAGCTGGAGCAGCTCCGCCGCGCCCAGGAGCTGGCCGGCGATGGCCACGGCCAAGTGGCGGCGATCGTCGGCGAGGCGGGGGTGGGCAAGTCGCGCCTCGTCTACGAGCTGACCCATTCGCATCGCCTGCACGGGTGGCTGGTCCTCGAGAGCGCCTCGGTCTCGTACGGCAAGGCGACGAGCTACTTGCCGGTGATCGACCTGCTCAAGGGCTACTTCAAGATTCAGGATCGCGACGACCTCCGCGAGGTCCGCGAGAAGGTGACGGGCAAGCTGCTCAC
>DASYVT010000064.1 GCA_035936835.1 Candidatus Methylomirabilota bacterium
CGTCTCGTACTCGGGCAACCTCGACTCCTGCATCACCATCCGCACCGTGGTCTGCCACGGCGGCCGCGCCTCGATCCAGGTGGGCGCGGGCATCGTGGCCGACTCGGACCCAAAGACGGAGTGGCTCGAGACCTGCTCCAAGTCGCGCGGCATGCTGCTGGCGCTCCGCGTCTCTCAAGAAACCGGAACGCCGGAAGACGCCCCGCCATGGAAGGGACACCCGCGGTGATCTCACTCAAGCTGGTGGGGGGGCCCGGGGGAGGAGCGGCAGCCGGCGCTCCCCCCCGGATCCGGTAGAACCATGATTCTCGTGCTCGACAACTACGACTCTTTCACCTACAACCTGGTCCAGTACCTGGGCGAGTTGGGCGCCACGATGCGCGTGGCGCGCAACGACAAGATCACGGTCGAGGAGATCGAGCGCCTGGAGCCCGAGGGCATCGTGATCTCGCCGGGTCCCGGCAACCCGGACGGCGCCGGCATCTCGCTGGCGCTCATCCGCCGCTTCCACGAGACCACCCCGATCCTGGGCGTCTGCCTCGGGCACCAGGCCATCGGCCAGGCCTTCGGTGGAACGGTCAGCCGGGCCCGCAAGCAGATGCACGGCAAGATCTCGCGCATTCACCACGACACGCGCGGCGTCTTCGCCGCGCTGCCGCAGGACTTCGAGGCGACGCGCTATCACTCCCTCGTCGTGCTGGACCAGCGCTTCCCGGCTCTCCTGGAAGTCTCGGCGCGCGCGGAGGACGGCGAGATCATGGGCCTGCGCCACCGGCGCTTCCCCGTCGAGGGCGTCCAGTTCCACCCCGAGTCCATTCTGACCGGACAGGGCAAGGCGCTCCTGCGGAACTTTCTCGGGCTCACGCGCTCTGCGGCGGTCGCGTGATGGGCGCGGCGGACCCTCCAAGTCGTTCGTCCTCCCCCGGCGAGCTCGAGCTCATCAGGCTCATCCGCCGGACCGTCGAACGTAGTCCGGCCGAGCGTGTAGAGACCGGCATCGGCGACGACACGGCGGTGCTGCTGCCCCAGCCGGGCGCGCGTCTCCTCGCGACCACGGATCTCATCATCGAGGACGTCCACTTTCGCCGCGCCTGGGCTTCGCCCTTCGACATCGGCTGGAAGGCCATGGCCGTCAACCTCTCGGATATCGCAGGCAAGGGCGGCCGCCCGCTCTGGGCGCTCGTCGGGCTGGCGCTCCCCGCCCCCGCCGACCCCGCGGAGGTCGAGGCGCTGTACGAGGGCATGAGGCGGGCCGCGGCGCCCCACGGCGTCGCGATCGTCGGCGGTGACACTTCCGTATCTCCCAGGGGCTGGTTCGTCGACGTCACCCTGTTGGGGGAGCACCTGGGCGTCCCGAGGCTCCGCTCCGCGGCCAAGCCGGGGGACGCCGTGGCGGTGACCGGCACGCTTGGACGGTCGGCCGCCGGGCTGGCTGCGCTCGAAGCGGGACGCGCTCGGCTCGGCACCGTGCGGCCGGAAACGATCGAGGTCGTCACCGCGGCGCACCTCCGTCCCACGGCGCGGGTCGCCGAGGGGCGCTGGTTCGGCGCCGCCGCAGGCGTGCATGCCATGATGGACTGCTCTGACGGCCTCGCCACAGACCTCGGCCACATCTGCCGCGAGAGCCGCGTCGGCGCTCGCGTCGAGCTCGACCGCCTGCCGGTGGATCCCGCCGCGCGCGAAGTCGCGGGCGCCCTCGGTACCGACGCGCTCTCGTGGGCGACCTCAGGCGGCGAGGACTTCGAGCTCCTCCTGACCTGCGACCCGGCGTCCGTGGACGCGCTCCGCGACGGCCTCGGCCGGGCCACGGGCACGGCGCTCACCGTGGTCGGCGAGATCGAGACCCTCAACGCGCTCGAGGCGGGAGTGACCTTCCTCGGCGCCGGCGGCCTGCGCGTCGCGATACCCGCTGGGTACGAGCACTTCAGTGGATAGCCTGACCGGCCTCGAGCTCGCTGGCCTGGGTGTTCTCGTGCTCCTCTCCGCCCTCCTCACCGGCGCTGAGGCGGCCTATTTCTCGCTCGGGCGCGCGCGGCTCAAGCGGCTGGCCGAGGAGCAGGGCCCTGCAGAGGGCCCGCTCGTGCCGCTCCTCACGCGCCCTCACGAGCTTCTCGTCACGCTCCTGGTCGGCATCACCCTCGTCAACATCGCCGCCTCGGCGCTCGCCGCGACGATGGCCGCCAAGCTCTTCGGCCCCGCGGGCCTGGCCGTCGCCATCGGCGCGATGACGGTGCTCCTCGTGGTCTTCGGCGAGGTCCTGCCGATGACGCTCGCCGTCGAGCGCCCGGAGCGATACTCCGCGTGGGTCAGCCGGCCTGTCGCCTGGCTGTCGGCTCTGCTCTGGCCGGTGCGCGCCATATTGAACGGGCTCACCACCGTAACGTTGCGCTTCGTCGGATCGGAGCGGAAGCAGGGCGAACCCGAGATCTCGGAGGCCGAGCTGCGCACACTCGTGGACGTGGGCGCCCGCGAGGGCGTAGTGGACCGCACCGAGCGCGAGATGATCCACAAGGTCTTCGAGCTCGAGGACACGCTGGTGCGCGAGGTCATGGTGCCGAGGCCAGACATGTTCTGCCTGGACGTGGCGACTCCGCCCGCCGAGATCCTTCGCCTCCTGCGCGACCAGCTGCACTCGCGCGTGCCGGTCTTCGAGGAGACGGTGGACCAGATCGTCGGCGTCCTCTACACCAAGGACCTCCTGCCCTACCTGCGCGGCCTTCCCGGGGACTTCGACCAGCGCAGGCACTTGCACCCGCCCTACTTCGTGCCAGAGTCCAAGCGCGCCGACGCGCTGCTGCGCGAGTTCCAGGCCAAGAAGCTCCACCTGGCCATCGTCGTGGACGAGTATGGCGGCACGGCCGGCCTCGTCACGCTCGAGGACCTGCTCGAGGAGCTGGTGGGCGAGATCCGCGACGAGTTCGACGAGGAGGAGCGGCTCATTCAGAAGGTGGACGCCGCGACCTACCGTGTCTCGGGCAAGCTGCCCATCGACGAGCTCAATGCCGCCACGGGCCTGAACCTGCCCAATGAATCCTTCGACACGGTAGGCGGCTGGGTGCTCGACCTCTTTGGCCGCGTGCCCCACAGGGGCGAGAAGGCGCAGACCGTCGAGGTGAGCGTGGCCGTCGAGAAGGTCCAGCGTACCCGGGTGGTCGAGGTGCTGGTGAAGCTCAACCGCCGCTCCGGCGGGAGCCGCGCGGCATGATCTATTTCTGGGCCATCGGCTTAGCGGTGCTCGTGACGGCGCTGCTCTCCGCGGCCGAGATGGCCTTCATCGCGGCGAACCGGGTGCGGATGCGCCATTTGGCCGAGACCGGCGACGCCACGGCGGCGCGCTACCTCGAAGCGTTCCGCCATCCGGAGCGTATGCTGTCAACGGCCATGATGGGCGTCACCGTCGCCCACATCGCGGCGTCCTCCCTCGCCACCTGGGCCCTCATTCCCGTGGCGGGCGGCTGGGCAGCCTTCCTCGTCACGGTGACCCTCGTGCCGGTCATGCTGATCTTTGGCGAGGTCATCCCGAAAACCGCGGCGCGCGAGTGGGCCACGGCCCTGATTCGGCGCCTCTTCCCGGTGCTCGAGATGGCGACCGTGGTACTGGCGCCGGTGACCTGGGGGGCGAGGGCGCTGGTCGGCGGGGCGCTCCAGACGGTCGGCCTGCGCAGCGCGACCACTCGGCAGTTCGTCTCCCGCGAAGAGCTCAAGCTCCTCCTGCAGCTCGAGCCCACGGAGGCCGACGTCACCTCGTCCGAGGCCGAGATGATCGACAAGATCTTCGACCTGGGCGACACGGCGGTGCGGGAGATCATGGTGCCGCTCGTCGACGTGGCCGCCCTGCCAGAGGACGCCACCCCCGACGACGCGATCCGCCTCATTCAGGAGCGCGGTTTCTCGCGCATCCCCGTCTACGCCGACCGCGAGCTCAACGTCGTGGGCGTTGTCACGGCGATGGATCTCCTGCGGCGCGGGGCGGAGGCCCCCGATCTCAAGACGTTGATGCGGCCGGCGACGTACGCGCCGGAGACGAAGCGGATCGACGAGCTCTTGACCGAGATGCAGAAGGGACGGGTCCAGCTCGCGGTCGTGGTGGACGAGTACGGCGGAGCCGTCGGCATCGTGACGGTGGAGGACATCGTCGAGCAGATCGTGGGCGAGATCCAGGACGAGCATGATCGGACGCCGGCCATGGCGGAACGGCTGCCGGATGGCAGCTATCGCGTGTCCGGGCGGGAGCGGGTCGAGGAGCTCAACGATGCCCTCGACTGGAGCCTGCCGACGGGCGACTTCGAGACGGTGGCGGGGCTCGTCCTGGCAACGGTGCACCGCCTCCCGCTCGTCGGCGAGGAGTTCCAGGTCGGCCGCCACACCTTCACCGTCCTCGAGGCCGACCCGCGCCGCATCCTCACGGTGCGCATCACCCCACCCGCGCCACCGTAGCCTGAGGCTCGAGCGAGGCAGGTCGGATGAGCGCTTGCGCGAAGGAGCAGGACCGCTCAACCAAGATCTTCCACATCTAACCGAGACAAAAGGACGAACACTATGGCCGGCAAGATGGTTCAGTTTCCCAGCAACGGGCATACGACCGATGGTTACCTCGCGGCGCCGACATCCGGCAAGGGGCCGGGCGTGCTGGTGATCCAGGAGTGGTGGGGGCTGGTCCCGCACATCAAGTCCGTGTGCGATCGCTTCGCCGCGGCGGGCTTCTCGGCCCTGGCGCCCGACATGTACCACGGCAAGACAGCCAGCGAGCCCGACGGCGCGGGCAAGCTCTTCATGGCGCTCAACATCGAGCAGGCCGAGAAGGACCTGCGCGGGGCGGCCATGTACCTGGCGGGCCATTCCTCGACGGCCAAGCTCGGCGCGGTCGGCTTCTGCATGGGCGGCCAGCTCGCACTTTTCGCCGGCTGCACGAATGCGTCCATCGGCGCGGTGGTCGACTTCTACGGCATCCACCCCAACGTCAAGCCCGACTACGCGAAGCTCTCGGGCCCGGTGCTCGGGCTCTTCGCCGAGAAAGACGGCTTCGTCAATCCCGACGTCGCGCGGGGGGTCGAGGCGGCCATCAAGAAAGCGGGCAAGTCTGTCGAGATCCACGTCTACCCAGGCGTGGACCACGCCTTCTTCAACGACGAGCGCCCGGACGCCTACAACAAGGCCGCGGCCGACGACGCCTGGAAGCGGACCGTGGATCACTTCAAGAAGCACCTGAAGTAGCCGCGGAAGAAAAAGAAAGCGGGGGGCCGTGAGGCCCCCGCTTGGGTCCAGCTCCTTCGCCGCGAAAGCTAGCCGGCCGCGGCGGCGGCTTTCTTCTTCTTGCCCTTGGCGGCCGGCGCGGCGGCCTCGCCCTTGTCACCCTTCCCGGTCTTCTCGGCTTTGGGAACCTTTTCCGACTTGGCGTCCGTCTTGGCCTTCTCCTTGGGCGCCTCGGGCCGGTCCACCAGCTCGAGGACGACCATGAGCGCGCGATCGCCGGGGCGCGTGCCGGCCCTGATGATCCGCGTGTAGCCGCCGTGGCGGTCGCCGAAGCGCGCAGCGATGGTGTCGAACAGCTTCCTCACCACCTCGGTATCCGGCACCATGCGGAGGACCTGCCGGCGCGCGTGGAGGTTGTCGCGCTTGGCCAGCGTCACCATCTGGTCCGCGAGGCCGCGCACTGCCTTGGCCTTGGCTTCCGTGGTCATGATGCGCTCGTGGCGGAAGAGCGCGACGAGGAGATTCCTGAAGAGCGCCCAGCGGTGCGCGGTGACGCGCCCGAGCTTGAACCCGGCGTTGCCGTGCCTCATTTCACCCCTCCGCGCCCCAGGGTCCCGAGCAGGTTCGGGTCGATCCGCATCCCGAGCGAGAGGCCCAGCGCGGCCAGAGCGGTCTTGATCTCCTCGATGGACTTGTCGCCGAGGTTCTTGACCTGCTCCAAATCCGCGTCGGTCTTCTGGACGAGGTCCGCGACCACGAGAATCTCGGCGTTCTTGAGCGCGTTGATCGCGCGCGCCGGCAGCGGCAAGTCATCGAGAGGCTTCCCGAGACTTTCCTGCAGAGACCCCTCGCCGGCGCCCTCGACTTCCTCCTCCTCTTCCTCGCCGCCTTCGGGCGCCAGCAGCGCAAACTGGTCGCGCATGTGGGTGGCCGCCCGCGTCAGCGCCTCATCGGGCGACACGGCGCCGTTCGTCCACACCTCGACGACTAGGCGGTCGTAGTCGGTGATCTTGCCGAGCCGCGCGTTCTCGACGTTGTACGACACGCGCTGGATGGGCGAGAAGGCCGCGTCGAGCGCGATGGCGCCCGGGGGCACGGTTCCGGCCGCGTGCCGGTCTGCGGCAACGTAGCCGCGGCCCACGCCGATCCCGAGGTCGATCACGAGCGTCGCGCCGGCCTCGAGCGTGGCGATATGGAGCTCGGGGTTCAGCACCTCGACCCCCGTCGCCTCGGAGACGTCCGCGCCCGTGACGGCCTTGGGCCCCTTGGCTTCGAGCCGCGTCTCCATAGACTCACCCGAGGGAACGTTGACCGCGAGCTTCTTGAGGTTCAGGAGCACGTCCTGCGTGCTCTCCGCCACGCCGGGCAGGCGCGTCTCGACATCCTTGACGCCCTTGACGCGCGCCCAAGCCACGGCCGCCCCCGGGATGATGCTGAGCAGGGTGCGGCGCAGCGAGTTGCCGACCGTCAGGGCATAGCCCTTCTCGAACGGCTCGGCCACGAGGCGGCCGTACCGGTCCGACAGAATCTGCCACTCGATCGTCTTCGGCTTCTGGAACGGAATCCGTGCCATACGTTCCCTTCTTCCGCTTGCGGCGGCCTTACTTCGAGAACAGCTCGACGATCATTTGCTCCTGCACCGGGATCTGAATGTCCTCCCGGATCGGCAGCCCGCGCACGGTGCCTTTCTTCTCGTTAAGATCGACTTCGAGCCACGCCGGAATCTGCTGGCGCCCGGCTCCCAGGTTGTCGGCGACCCGCTCCTGCATCTTGGAGGTCGGGCGCAGCTGGACGACCTCTCCGACCTTGACGATGTACGAGGGGATGGAGACCTTCCGGCCGTTGATCTGGATGTGGCCGTGGCCGACCATCTGCCGCGCCTCGCGGCGCGAGGCGGCCATGCCCAGACGGAACACGACGTTGTCCAACCGCCGCTCGAGCAGCTTGATCAGGTTCTCGCCCGTGCCCCCGCGCTCACGCTCGGCCATCGCGAAGTAGCGGCGGAACTGGCTTTCGAGGACGCCATAGATGCGCTTGGCCTTCTGCTTCTCGCGCAGCTGGATGCCGTAGTTCGTGAGCTTGGTCCGGGAGAGCCCGTGCTGGCCCGGCGGGTAGTTCCTCCGCTCGATGGCGCACTTCTCCCCGAAGCAGCGGGACCCCTTCAAGAACAGCTTGATGCCTTCACGCCGGCATTGCCGGCAGACTGCCGCACGATATCGCGCCAACGCTCTCTCCTCCCCTACACCCGACGCCGCTTGGGCGGACGGCACCCATTGTGCGGAATCGGCGTCACGTCACGGATCGCGGAAATCTCGAGGCCCACGGCCTGGAGCGACCGGATGGCCGCCTCCCGGCCTGCCCCCGGACCCCGCACAAACACCTCCACCTGCTTCAGTCCCAGATCCATCGCCTTGCGCGCGGCGTTCTCCGCTGCGGTCTGCGCGGCGAAGGGCGTACTCTTCCGTGAGCCCTTGAACCCGACGCTGCCGGCGCTCGCCCAGGAGACCACGTTGCCCATCTTGTCCGTCAGGGTGACGATCGTGTTGTTGAACGTCGCCTGGACGTGGGCGATGCCCACGCGGACTTCCTTGCGCTCCCGCTTACGCCCGCCCTTGCGTGGCGCAGCCGGGGCTTTCGACTCTTCCTTCTCCGCCGCCTTCTCTGGCGCTTCGTCAGCCATGCGTGGGGCTCCTTACTTCTTCGGTGGCGCGGCGGCGGGTGCGGGTGCGGCCGCGGCCACGGGCTTCTTCTTGACCATGACGCCCTTGCTCTTGCCCTTGCGGGTGCGGGCGTTGGTGTGGGTCCGCTGCCCGCGCACGGGCAGGCCCTTGCGATGGCGGATGCCGCGGTAGCAGCCGATGTCCATGAGGCGTTTGACGCTCATGGACACTTCGCGTCGCAGGTCGCCTTCGACCTTGTACTCGCGGTCGATGATGTCGCGCACCCGCGCCGTCTCCTCGTCGCTCCAGGCCTTGACCCGCTTGCCGGGATCGACCCTCGCGTCGGCGAAGATCTTCCTGGCGGACGGGATGCCGATCCCGTAGATGTACTGGATCGCGATCTCGCCGCGCTTGTCCCGCGGCAGATCCACTCCGGAGATACGTGCCATGGTCATTACTCCTTTCGAGCCATTTCACCGCTCGCCTCGGGACGTTCGTACCTGCGGCAGCTCGACCGTCCCTCAGCTCGCACTACCATTACCCTTGACGCTGCTTGTGGCGCGGGTTCTTGCAGATGATGCGCACGACGCCCTCGCGCCGCACGATCTTGCAGTGCTCGCACCGCACCTTGACGGACGGTCTGACTTTCATAATGTGTCCTTTCGAACCGTTTCACCGCTCACGATCAACTCAGCCCTCGGCGTTCACCTCGCACTGCCACCCGCCCGTGTGCCTTCGGCACTCGGCCGTCCCTCAGCTCGCACTGCATTACTTGAACCGGTACGTGATCCGGCCGCGGGTCAGGTCGTAGGGCGACAGCTCGACCTTGACCTTGTCCCCGGGCAGGATCCGGATGAAGTTCATGCGCATCTTGCCTGACACGTGCGCGAGCACCTTGTGGCCGTTCTCGAGCTCGACGCGGAACATGGCGTTCGGCAGCGGCTCCACCACGGTGCCCTCGACCTCGATCGCGTCTTCTTTCGGCATACCCTAGGCCGCCGTCCGCGTGAGGACTTCCGGGCCGTTCGCCGTGATCGCGATCGTGTCCTCGAAGTGGGCCGCGAGGCTGCCGTCCACCGTCACCGCGGTCCAGCCGTCCTCGAGCACCCGCACTTCCCACGACCCCATGGTCACCATGGGCTCGATGGCAAGCACCATGCCGGTCTTGAGCACCGGGCCCCGCCCGGCTTCGCCGAAGTTCGGCACCTGCGGCTCTTCGTGGAGCGCCCGGCCTATCCCGTGTCCGACGAACGCCCTCACGACGCCGAAACCGTGGCTCTCGCAGTGCGCCTGCACGGCGTAGGAGATGTCGCCGATTCGGTTGCCCGCCCGGCACTGCACGATGGCCTTGTCGAGGCTCTCGCGCGTGACATCGAGGAGCTCCTGGACTCTCTCGGGCACCGGTCCGACCGGCAGGGTGATGGCGCAGTCGCCGTAGTACCCCTCGACGATGCAACCGAGGTCGAGCCCGATGATGTCGCCATCCATGAGCTTTCGCTTGGCCGAGGGGATGCCGTGGACCACCTCGTCGTTGATCGAGGCACACACCGTCGCAGGGTACCCGCGATAGCCCTTGAAGGCCGGCGCGGCGCCCTTGCCGACGATGAAGGCCTCGATGTCCTCGTCGATGTCCTTGGTCGAGGCGCCGGGTCGGACGAGGGCCTTGAGCCGCGCCTTGACCTCGGCCAGGATGCGGCCGGCCGCGCGCATGTGCTCGAGCTCCCGGGAGGACTTCAGCAGGATCACCGCGTCACCGCCTGTCCCACGGCCGTGCGGATGGCTTCGGCGACCCGGTCAACCGGCCCCTCGCCCGCGACCTCGGCCAAGAGCTTCCGGCCGCGGTAGTAGTCGAGCAGCGGCGCCGTCTGCGTCTGGTACACGTCGAGCCGTGTCGCCACCGTGGCTTCGCTGTCGTCCACGCGCTGGTAGAGCTCGCCGCCGCAGGCATCGCACTTCCCGGCGACCTTCGGAGGCGCCGACACCAAGTGGAAGGAGCGGCCGCACGAGCGGCAGATCCGGCGGCCCGTGAGGCGGCGGAGCAGCTCCGCCCTCGACACATCGAAGAACACGACCCGATCCAGCGCGATGCCCGTCCCCGCGAACACCGCGTCGAGGGCCTCGGCCTGGGCGACGGTGCGCGGGAATCCGTCGAGCACGCAGCCGTCCTTGGCGTCCGGCTCGCGCAGCCGGAAGCCGACCAGCCCGATCACGACGGGGTCCGGCACGAGGCCGCCCGAGTCCATGTGGCGCTTGGCCTCCAGCCCGAGCGCGCTCGAGGCCGCGACGGCCTCGCGCAGCATGTCGCCCGTGGCGATGTGCGGCACGCCCCACTCGCGCGCGAGGTCCTGCGCCTGGGTGCCCTTGCCGGCGCCGGGCGGGCCGAGGAAGATGACCCGGAGGCTCACGCCTGCGCCCGCGCCTTCTTGCGAAGGAAGCCTTCGTAGTTCCGCATCAGCAGGTGCGACTCCATCTGCCGCACGGTGTCCAGCGCCACGCCGACCACGATCAGCAGGCTCGTGCCCCCGAAGTAGAAGGGGACGTTGAACCAGCGGATCAGGAAGTCCGGCAGCACGGAGATCAGGGCGAGAAAGATGGCCCCGGGCAGGGTGATGCGCGTCAGCACCCGGTCGATGTACTCGGCTGTCTTCTTGCCCGGGCGCACGCCCGGGATGAAGCCGCCGTACTTCTTCATGTTGTCGGCCAGGTCGATCGGGTTGAAGACGATGGCCGTGTAGAAGTACGTGAAGAAAATGATGAGCGCGCAGTACAGGGCCGTGTACGTCACGTGCCCCGGCGAGAGCGCCTCGGAGATCGCCTGCATCCACGGGTGCTGGATGAAGCGCGTCAGCGTCGCCGGGAACAGGATCAGCGACGAGGCGAAGATGACCGGGATGACGCCCGCCGTGTTGATGCGCAGGGGAATGTGCGTGGTCTGGCCCATGGCCATCCGCCGTCCGACCATGCGCTTGGCGTACTGGACCGGGATCTTGCGCTGCCCCTCCTGCATCACGATCACTGCCGCGGTCACGAGCACCATCATGGCCACGAGACCGATGAACACGAAGAGCTTGAGCTCGCCGGTCGTGATGAGCGTGTAGGACGACACCACCGCCGAGGGCAACCGCACGACGATGCCCGCGAAGATGATCAGCGAGATGCCGTTGCCGATGCCCTTCTCCGAGATCTGCTCGCCGAGCCACATGATGAGGGCGGTGCCGGTGGTCAGCGTCAGCATGGTCATCAGCCGGAAGGGCCAGCCCGGATCCGGTACCAGCACGAGCCCGCCCTGCGGCTGCATGCTCTCGAGTCCCACGGCGATGCCGAATGACTGGATCAGGGACAAGCCGACGGTGCCGTAGCGGGTGTACTGGGTGATCTTCCTCTTGCCCGCCTCGCCTTCCTTGGCCAGCCGCTCGAGCGTCGGGATCACGACGGTCAGGAGCTGGAGGATGATGGACGCCGAGATGTACGGCATGATGCCCAGCGCGAAGACCGTGAGGCGCCGCAGGTTGCCGCCGGAGAAGAGATCGACCATGCCGAGCAGGCCGCTCTGCATCTGGTTGAAGAGCGCGGCCAGCGCGGCGGCGTCGATGCCCGGCGTCGGCACGTGGGCACCGAGTCGGTATGCGGCGAGCAGGCCCAGCGACACCAAGACCCGGCGCTTGAGCTCCGGGATCTTGAAGATGTTCTGGAAGCTTTGGAGCCCCTCCATCATCTGTCAGAAGCCTCCCGCTTGGTGTTAGAAGCCTCCCGCTTGGTGTTAGATGCCTCTCGCTTGGTGTCGGGCACCTTCGGCCTTGCGGGCAGGACCTCGACCCGGCCGCCCGCTGCCTCGAGCTTCTGCTTCGCCGACTCGCTGACCCGGTGCGCCTTGACCGTGAGCGCATGCGCGACTGCGCCGTCGCCCAGCACCTTCACCGCTTTGCGGCCCGACTTCTTGATGAGGCCGGCCTCGACGAGCCCGTCAGGGTCCACGACGCTCCCGGCCGCGAAGCGCGCGGACAGGTCCTTGACGTTGACCACCGCGAACTCGGTCTTCCCGCCGTAGGGCAGGAAGCCGCGCTTCGGTATGCGCCGGAAGAGCGGCATCTGGCCGCCCTCGAAGCCGGGGCGCGCGCCGCCGCCCGAACGGGCCTTTTGCCCCTTGTGGCCCCTGCCCGAGGTCTTGCCACTGCCCGAGGACGGACCGCGGCCGCGCCGCTTCCGCTTCTTCGTCGAGCCCTTCGCCGGTCGGAGATCTTCGAGTCTCATTGCTGGCTCACCTTGACGGCAAACGGCACGGCGTCGATCATGCCACGGATGGTCGGCGTGTCGTCGTGCTCCACCGTCTGGCGGATGTGCTTGAGCCCGAGCGCCCTGACGGTCGCCTCCTGCTTCGGCGAGAGCCCGATGAGGCTCTTGACCAGGGTGACCTTAAGCTTCTTTGCCACCGGATGCCTCCTGGCCGTCGCCGTCCGTGGACCTGCGACGGGCGTTGTGCGTGTCCAGGAGCCGCTTGAGGCGGCGGAACGCGTCGATGGTCGCCTTGAGTACGTTGTGCGGGTTGTTGGTTCCCAGGGTCTTGGTCAGGATGTCCTGGACCCCGGCCGCCTCCAGCACGGGCCGGACCGCCCCTCCCGCGATGACGCCCGTGCCGTGCGAGGCCGGGCGCAGGAACACCCGCGCGGCGCCGAAGTGGCCGGTGATCGCGAACGGAATCGTCGTGTCCTTGAGCGGCACGAGGATCAGGTCTTTCTTGGCGTGCTCGACCGACTTCCGGATGGCCTCGGGCACCTCGCGGGCCTTACCCAGCCCCACGCCCACGTGCCCCCGCCCGTCGCCCACGACGACCAGCGCCGTGAAGGAGAACCGCCGGCCGCCCTTGACCACCTTGGCGACGCGGTTGATGGCGACCACCCGGTCCGTCAGGTCCAGCGCGCTTGCATCGATCTTCGCCTCAGCCACTCAGTGTCTCCTGTTTAGAATGCTAGGCCGGCGGCGCGGGCCGCCTCGGCCAGGGCTTTGACCCGCCCGTGGTACTGGTAGCCGCCGCGGTCGAAGACCACCTGGCCGATCCCGCCTGCCTTGGCCTTTTTCGCCACGAGCTCGCCGACGATCGTCGCCGCCGCCACGTTGCCGCCGCTCTTGGCCTTGCCGCGGAAATCGGTCGAGCGGCTGTCCACCGACACGAGCGTCCGGCCGGCCGTGTCGTCCACCACCTGGGCGTAGATGTGGTTCAGGCTCCGGAAGATGGCCAGCCTCGGCCGCTCCGCCGTGCCCTGCACCTTCGTGCGCACCCGCAGGTGCCTGATCTTGCGTCCCTCGACCTTGAGTTCGGTCCGCATTACTTGGCCCCCGCCTTCTTGCCGACCTTGCGGCGGATGTGCTCATCGGAGTACTTGATGCCCTTTCCCTTGTACGGGTCGGGCTTCCGCAGCTCCCGGATCATGGCCGCCGTCTGCCCGACCAGGGCCTTGTCCGCGCCCTTGATCGTGATGGACACCTGCTTGTCCACCTCGGCCTGGATGCCCTCCGGCAGCGGGAAGATCACCGGGTGCGAGTAGCCGAGCGCCAGCTGCAGGCTCTTGCCCTGCACCTGCGCGCGGTACCCGATGCCGACGATCTCGAGCTTGCGCTCGAAGCCGTCCTTGACACCGTGGACCATGTTGGCGATGAGCGAGCGCATCAGGCCGTGCAACGCCCGCACCGTCCGGTGCTCCGAGCTGCGGCCGACTGTCAGCACGTTCTGCTCCACCGTGACGGACAGACTGCCGGGCACCGTCTGGCTGAGCTTGCCCTTGGGCCCCTCCGCCTTGACGGTCTGGCCCTCGATGGCGACCTTGACCCCCTGCGGGACCGGGATGGGCTTCTTGCCGATTCGTGACATGGCGTGCGCTCCTGTTGCTACCACACGTACGCGAGGACTTCGCCGCCGAGCTGCTGCTTGCGCACGGCGCGGTCCGTCATGACGCCGCGCGACGTGGACAGAATGGCGACGCCCATCCCGCCCAGGATGCTCGGAATCTTGTCCTTGGCCACATAGACGCGGCGGCCGGGCTTCGACACCCGGACCAGGCCGGAGATGATCTTCTCGTTCCCCGGGCCGTACTTGAGGTAGACGCGCAGCGTCCCCTGCTTCTTGTCCTCGATGAGGCGGAAGTTCTTGATGAAGCCCTCGTCCTTGAGGATCTCGGTGATCCGCACCTTGAGCTTGGAAGACGGGATGTCCACCTTTTCGTGCTCGGCGCGGCTCGCGTTGCGGATGCGCGTCAGGAGGTCTGCGATCGGGTCGCTCATCGACATGGTCGTCCGCCCCCTACCAACTCGCCTTGATCACGCCCGGCACCTCGCCCTTGAGGGCGAGCTCCCGGAAGCAAAGCCGGCAAAGCTGGAACTTCCTGAGAAAACCGCGCGGCCGGCCGCACAGCTTGCAGCGGCTGTAGACGCGCGTCTTGAACTTGGACGCCTTCTGCAGCCGCTCCGCCTTTATGATGAGCGAGGTCTTCGCCATACGTTAGGACTCCCTGAAGGGGACGCCGAGGTGCGCGAGCAGCGCCTTGGCCTCCTCGTCGGTCCGGGCCGAGGTGACCATGATCACGTCCATGCCGCGCACCTTGTCCACCTTGTCGTACACGATCTCGGGAAAAATCACCTGCTCCTTGAGGCCGAGGGCGTAGTTGCCGCGCCCGTCGAACGCCTTCGGCGGCACGCCTCTGAAATCCCGCACCCGGGGCAGGGCCACGTTGACCAGCCTATCGAGGAACTCGTACATCCGCGCCCCGCGCAGCGTCACCTTGCACCCGATGGGCGAGTTCTCGCGGAGCTTGAAGTTCGCGATGGACTTCTTGGCCCGCGTCACGACGGGCTTCTGGCCCGTGATCATCTGGAGATCAGCCACGGCGAAGTCCATCACCTTCGGGTTCTCCTTGCCCTCGCCCACTCCCATGTTGATGACGATCTTCTCGAGGCGCGGCACCTGGAAGGGGTTGGTGTAGCCCCGCTCCTTCATCAGCGCGGGAATCACCGCCGTCCTGAACCGGTCGCGGAGCCGCGGGGGCACGTCCCCGGTGACGCGGGCGCGGGCCGCCGGCGTCGCGGGAGCAGCCGGCGCCGGGCCCTTGGCCGGCCTGGGCTGCTTGGCGCCCTGGGGGGACTTGCCGCCCTGCGGCGCCTTCGGCTTCTCTTTCTTGTCCGCATCAGCCATGAATTACGCCTTGTCGATGAATTCGCCCGACTTGCGGGCGACCCGGGCCTTCTTGCCGTCGGTGAGCGACCGCACGCCGACCCGGGTGGGCTTGTCCGTCTGCGGATCCACCAACATCACGTTCGACAGGTGAATCGGCCCCTCGCGCTCGATGATGCCCCCCTGCCGCAGCTTCTGCGTCGGGCGCTGGTGCTTCTTGATCATGTTGACGTGCTCGATCAGCACGCGGTCCTTCTCCGAGATCACGCGGAGCACCTTCCCGCGCTTGCCGCGCTCCTTGCCGGCCACCACCACCACCGTATCGCCCTTCCGCACGCGCGCGATCGCCATGACGGTCTTCAGATGACCTCGGGGGCCAGCGAGATGATCTTTGTGAACTGCCGGTCTCGCAGCTCGCGGGCGACCGGCCCGAAAATGCGCGTGCCCACCGGATTGTCGTCCACCTTGATCAGCACGACCGCGTTGCGGTCGAAGCGGATGTACGAGCCGTCCTTTCGCCCGACCTCTTTAACCGTGCGCACCACGACGGCGCGTGCGACCTCGCCCTTCTTCACCGTGCCGTCTGGCACGGCTTCCTTCACGGCCACGATCACGATGTCGCCCAGAGAGGCGGTGCGCTTGTTGGAGCCGCCCAGCACGCGGATGCACTGGGCCTTCTTGGCGCCCGAGTTGTCCGCGACGTCGAGCATGGTTCGAGTCTGGATCATGGCCGGTGCCCCCGCCTCACGCGCCCACGCGTGTCAAAACCTGGCGGATGCGCCATCGCTTGTCCCTCGATAGCGGCCGCGTCTCCTCGATCAGCACCCGGTCGCCGACCTTGCTGGCGTTGGTCTCGTCGTGGGCCTTCAGCCGCTTCGACCGCGTGATGACCCGCTCGTAGCGGGGGTGGCGGTAAACGCGCTCGATCATGACCACGCGCGTCTTGGTCATCTTGTCGCTCACCACCACGCCTTCTCTCGTCTTGGTCTCGCTCACGCCGGTCGTCTCCTGTTAGCTTGCGCTCTTCAACTGGCGCTCCCGGAGGATGGTCTTGGCCCGCGCCAGATCCCGCCTGACCTGCTGCACCCGCGCGGGGTTCTTGGCCACGCCCATGGAGAGCTGAAACCGGAGGTTGAACAGCTCCTCGGTCAGCTCCTTGACCTTCTGGTCCAGGTCTTCGCCGCTTATCTCGCGCCAGCTCGCCGCCTTCATTATGTTCTGGGGAGGAGCGACCGCCGCTCCCTCTGAGGGTTGGCTCGGCTCGCCTTCGGCTGCGCCTCACACCGCAATCCCCAGACCTCGATCCGGCCCGTGCCCCGCGAACTCTGTTCGGCAGTCATTTCCATGTCTCTTGTCATCCCTGATCGCGTTGTTAGAGTGCCCGGGTGCGGGACACGAACTTGGTCTTGATGCCGATCTTCTGGGCCGCGAGCCGGAAGCCCTCGCGCGCCGCCGCCTCGTCCACCCCTTCCATCTCGTACATGATGCGTCCCGGCTTCACCACGGCGACCCAGAACTCCGGGTTGCCCTTGCCCTTGCCCATCCGCGTCTCGGCCGGCTTCTTGGTCACCGGCTTGTCCGGGAAGATCCGTATGAAGATCTTGCCTCCCCGCTTGACGCTGCGGGCGAGGGAGACGCGCGCGGCCTCGATCTGGCGGTTGGTCACCCACCCGGGCTCGAGGGCCTTGAGCCCGTAGTCGCCGAAGGCGAGCGTGGAGCCGCGCTGCGCCTTGCCCCTCATGCGGCCGCGCTGGGCCTTGCGGTACTTGACGCGCTTGGGCATCAGCATGGCTGCTTACGCCTCCGCCGCCTGACGCTGCGCGGGCAGCACCTCGCCCTTGAAGATCCAGACCTTCACGCCGATCACCCCGTACGTCGTGTGGGCCTCGGCGAGGCCGTAGTCGATGTCGGCCCGGATCGTGTGCAGCGGTACCCGCCCGTCGCGATACCACTCGCGCCGCGCGATCTCGGAGCCGCCCAGGCGCCCCGAGCAGGCGATCCTGATGCCATCCGCGCCCAGCCGGAGCGCCGACGTCACCGCCTTCTTCATCGCCCGGCGGAACGCGACGCGCTTCTGCAGCTGCAGCGCCACGTTCTCGGCCACCAGCTGCGCGTCCAGCTCCGGGTGGACCACCTCTTCGATGTTGAGGTAGACCTCCTTGGCGGTGCGCGACTGGATCTCGTTCTTGAGCTTCTCCACCTCCGCGCCCTTGCGGCCGATGATGATGCCGGGCCGCGCTGTGAAGATGGAGATGCGGGCCCGGTTGGCCGAGCGCTCGATGTCGATCCGCGAGATCCCCGCGTGATAGAGCGAGGACTTGATGAACCGGCGGATCTTGACGTCCTCGTGCAGGAGCTCCGCGTACCCCTTGGTGGCGAACCACCGGGAGCTCCACGTGCGCGTGGCGCCCAGCCTGAACCCGATCGGATGCGTCTTCTGCCCCATGGCTACCTCTGGGCGGCCCGCGAGGGGCGCGCCGTCTCGTCGGAAAGCTCGATCGTGAGATGGCTGGTGCGGTGCTTGATGAAGAAGGCCCGCCCCATCGCCCGAGGCGAGACGCGCTTCATCGACGGGCCGCCGTCGGCCGTAGCCTTGACGACCCGAAGGTCGTCGAGGTCCCGCACCTGGTGGTTGTGCTCCGCGTTGGCGATGGCCGAGCGCAGCACCTTTTCGATGAGCCGGGCGGCCGCCTTGGGAGTGAACTCCAGCAGCGCCAGAGCCTCGCCCGCCGACTTGCCCCGGATGTGATCGAGGACCAGCCTGGCCTTGGAGGCCGGGACGCGGATGTAGCGCGCGGTGGCTCGGGTCTTCATGGCGTGCTCAGGATTTCCCCGTCGGCGACACGGTGGCCTTCTCGGCCTGCCCGTGCGCCCTGAACGTACGCGTCAGGGCGAACTCGCCCAGCCGGTGGCCCACCATGTTCTCGGTGATGTAGACCGGGATAAACTTCCGGCCGTTGTGCACGGCCAGCGTGTGACCCACGAACTCCGGCACGATGGTGGAGCGCCGCGACCAGGTCTTCAACACCTTCTTCTGGCGCTGGCGGTTGAGCTCCTCCACCCGCTTCTCCAGCCTCTCCTCGATGTACGGCCCCTTCCTGGTAGAGCGTCCCATAGGTCTCGGCTCCTACTTCGTCCGGCGCGTCACGATGTAGCGGTCCGACGGGCGCGCGCCGCGCCGCGTCTTGTACCCCTTGGTCGGCTTGCCCCACGGGGTCATCGGGTGATTGCCCTTGCCCTTGCCTTCGCCGCCACCCATGGGGTGGTCGACGGGGTTCATCACGGTTCCGCGGACGGTGGGCCTGAAGCCCTTCCAGCGCGTGCGCCCGGCCTTGCCGACGGACACGTTCTCGTGGTCCAGGTTGCCGACTTGTCCCACCGTCGCCATGCACTCGAGCTTGACCTGACGCACCTCGCCCGAGGGCAGCTTGAGGTTGGCGTGGTCGCCCTCCTTGGCCAGGAGCTGGGCGAGCGTGCCGGCGCTCCTGCAGAGCTGGCCGCCCTTGCCCGGCTGGAGCTCCACGTTGTGCACGAAGGTGCCGAGCGGGATGTTTCTGATCGGCAGGGCGTTGCCCGGCAGGATGTCGGCCTGGGGGCCCGACATGATGACGTCACCGGGCTTGAGCCCGAGCGGGGCGATGATGTAGCGCTTCTCGCCGTCCTTGTAGTGCAGGAGCGCGATGCGCGCCGAGCGACCCGGGTCATACTCGATCCCCTTGACCACCGCCGGGATACCGACCTTGTCGCGCCGGAAGTCGACGTCGCGCAGCATGCGCTTGTGCCCGCCGCCGCGGTGGCGGACGGTGATGCGCCCGTAGACGTTCCGCCCGCTCGTCCGCTTCTTGGGCGACAGGAGGCTCTTCTCCGGCGTCTTCTTCGTGATCTCCTCGTTGGTGAGGAGCGTCATGTAGCGCCGAGCCGGCGAGGTGGGCTTGAGTGTCCGGATTCCCATGGTCCTAGGCTCCCTCGACCAGATCGATCTTGTGGCCGGGCGCGAGCGTCACGACCGCCTTCTTCCAGGCCGGGCGGCGACCCTCGAACTTGCCCATGCGCTTCCACTTGCCCTCGTGAGAGGCCGTGCGCACGGTCGCGACCTTGACGTTGAAGACCTTCTCGACGGCTTGGCGGATCTCGACCTTGTTGGCGTCGACCGACACCTGGAAGGTGATCGCGTTGAGCTCTTCCTTCCGCTGCATGCTCTTCTCGGTCATCAGCGGCTTGACCAGCACGTTCCGGGGATCGCGGTTCATGCCAACGCCTCCTGGAGCGACAACAGCGCCGCCTTCTCGAACAGCACGCGGTCGTTGCGCAGAACCTGGTAGACGGAGGCATGGGTCGGCGTCTCGACCGACAGCCACGGCAGGTTCCGCGCCGCGCGGTTGAGGCTTTCCGTGCGCTCCGAGACCACGAGGAGCGTGGGCCCCTCGGGCAGCCCCAGGCGCTTGAGCCGGGTCGTCAGTGCCTTCGTCTTGGCCTCCGCCAGGCCGAGCTGGTCGACCACGGACACCTCGCCCGAGGCGATCTTGGCCGCCAGCGCCTCTCGCAAAGCCGCGCGCCGCATTTCGGTCGGCATCTTCTTGTCGTACTTCCGGGGCGTGGGGCCGAAGGGCTTGCCGCCTCCCTTCCACTGGGTGGCGCGGATCGAGCCCTGGCGGGCCCGGCCCGTGCCCTTCTGCTTCCACGGCTTCCTGCCGCCGCCCGAGACCTCGCTGCGCCCCTTGGTGTCGTGAGTGCCCGCGCGCCGCGCCGCCAGCTCCTTCACGACCGCCTGGTGCAGCAGCGGGACGCGGACCGGGCCCGCAAACACGTCGGCGGACAGCTCGAGCTGCTGCAGCGCCTTGCCCGTCGCGTCGAGCACTGGAACGGTCGGCATGCTACGTGGCCTCTTTGGTTTTCTGCTGCTGCGCCTTGGTCTGCTTCACGCTCTTGCGCACCACCAGGAGCGTCCCGGTGTGTCCCGGCACCGCGCCTCTCAATAGAATTAGGTTCTGCTCGGGGATGACGCGCACGACCGGCAGGTTCAGCACGGTGCGGCGGTCGCCGCCCATGCGTCCCGGGAGCTTGTGGCCTGGCCAGACGCGAGAAGGATCGGACGACGCCCCGATGGAGCCCGGCGCCCGGTGAAACATCGAGCCGTGGCTCTGGTCACCGCCGGACCAGCCGTGGCGCTTCACGCCGCCCTGGAAGCCCTTGCCCTTGGTCACGCCCACCACGTCCACGAACTCCCCGGGCACGAACAGCTCGACCGTCAGCGTCTGGCCCGGCTGGTAGGCGGCGACGGCCTCGCTCTTCTGCAGCCGCATCTCGCGCAGCACCTTCATCGGCGTGTCCACGCCGGCCTTCTTGTAGTGGCCCGCCATGGGCTTGGTGACGTTCTTCTTCGCGGGCTCGAAGCCGATCTGGAGCGCGTCGTAGCCGTGGGTCGCCTTCGTGCGCACCCCCACTACCGTGCAGGGCCCGGCCTCGACCACGGTGACCGGGATCATGCTCCCGTCGTCGCCGAAGACCTGGGTCATGCCCCTCTTCCGGCCGATCAGCCCTTCCTTCATCGCCATGGCGGGACTATGACCTCGTGAGTGTGGCGAGGACGGTCCAGATGCAAGGCGGCACGTTGGCGACGACTGAGGCGTACGCATTTGTACGCCGCAGGGAGGAGCCAGCGTGCCAACGCCGCAGATGGGCCGTCATCGGCGCGCTCACAGCTTGATTTCCACGTCGACGCCGCTGGGCAGATCCAGCTTCATGAGGGCGTCGACCGTTTGCGGCGTCGGGTCCAGGATGTCGAGCAGGCGCTTATGGGTCCGCATCTCGAACTGCTCCCGGGATGTCTTGTCCACGTGGGGCGAGCGCAGGACCGTCCAGCGATTGATCATGGTCGGCAGCAGCACCGGGCCGGTGACACGGGCGCCCGTGCGGCGCACGGTCTCCACGATCTCCTTCATCGAGCGGTCCAGGAGGTTGTGGTCGTACGCCTTGAGCCGGATGCGGATCTTCTGGTCGGCGCTGACGGTGACCATGCCCTACTCCGCGATCTCCGCGACGACGCCGGCGCCCACGGTGCGCCCGCCCTCGCGGATCGCGAACCGCAGCTCCTTCTCCATCGCCACCGGCTGGATCAGCTCGATCGTCAT
>DASYVT010000065.1 GCA_035936835.1 Candidatus Methylomirabilota bacterium
TGGCCCGCACCGCGAGGGCATCCGTCACGTCCACCGCGTGCACCGTGACCTCGCTCCCTCGCGCGGTCAGCTCGGCCGCGAGCTGCTCCAGGCGATCCTTGCGGCGCGCGCAGAGCGCCACGCGCAGCCCGGCGCCCGCGAAGACACGCGCGGTGGCCGCCCCGATCCCCGATGATGCCCCCGTGACGAGCGCGACGCGCCCGCGGGGGTCACCCACGCGGGCGGCCCAGCATGCAGGAGATCTGGTAGCGGTGCCGCGCCACCCAGGCGTAGAGGCGCGGGGCGAGCAGCTCCATGCCAGGCAAGCGGAAGGCCTGCGCCAGCCAGCGCCAGCCGCGCAGCCGCCGGAGGATCTCGGGGATCGCGGCGTCGCCCGCGAGCACGCGGCCGTCCGGCAGGATGAGCTGCATCGCCTGCAGGCACGTGCCCTCGCCCATCCACGGGTAGCGGGCGCGCCGCTCCGCCGCCTGACAGGGCAGGAACTCGAAATGCCCGGTCACCGCCCGCCGCGAGAGCCACGACACCCCGCCGCGGCAGAGGCCGCACGTGCCGTCGTAGATCAGCACCGCCCGCGCCCGGTCGGCCGCGGCCTGGGGCACCTCGAGCTTGGAGGTCATCGGGCGCTATTGTACGCCCGACGCGCATCAGCGATAGGCGCAGGGCGGCACGGCGGTTTTCCAGGGCCCCTGCGTCAGGTGCTCGCCGGGCGGGAAAAGGCGGAGCTGCTCGGCAGGCAGCCCAGCCCGAAGCCGGCGACCCCGCAACGTCAGAAAGAAGCCCGCCCGCGCCGCGTCCACACCGAGGCGACGAAGATCTTGCGCGTCGCGCGGCAGCGTGCGCCGGCGCTCGGTGACGAGCCGGCGCGCTGCGGTGGGCCCGATCCCGGGCACGCGCAGCAGCAGCTCGTAGGGCGCGCGCTCGAGGGCCACCGGGAACCGCTCGACGTGCGCCAGCGCCCAGGCCGTCTTCGGATCGTGGTCGAGCGCCAAGTTGCCGTCACCCCCGAACACGAGCTCCTCCACCCGGAAGCCGTACTGCCGGAGCAGATGCTCGGCCTGGTAGAGCCGCCATTCGCGCGCGGCGGGGGTGGGCGGGAGCCCTTCCATCGGCGTCCCGGCCACCGGCTGGAAGGCGCTGAAGTGAGCGTGGTGGAGGAGGCCGCGCCGCTCGAGACCGCCCACCACGCCGAGGATCTCGCGGTCCTGCTCGCCCTGGGCGCCCACCACGAACTGCGTCGTGGTGCCGGCCGCCGCGATGCCCGCGCGGCCCTCGAGCCGCGCCTCGCGCGAGAGGCGCCCCGCCAGCATCAGGTTCGGGAGCAGGTCGCCCGAGTAGTTCTTCTCTCGCGCCAGGCCGCGCACGACGGTGTCGTTCGGCCCCTCCAGATTCACCGAGACGCGCGTGGCCAGGCGGGTGGCCTGCACGACCTGCTCCGGCTCGGCGCCGGGCAGCAGCTTGATGTGCACGTAGCCGGCGAACCCTTCACGCTTCCTCAGGATCTCGATTGCGGCCAGCATGCGGTCCACCGCGCGCGGCGCGCGGCCCGGCACACCCGAGGTCAGGAACAGGCCCTGCGCCACCCCCGCGCGATGCGACTCCATGAACGTGCGGGCGACCTCCTCGGGCGACAGGGCCGTCCGCTTCACCCGCCCGCCGCAGGGCGAGCACCCGTTTTATAGCGTGCCTTACCGGGGCTCGATCTCCGAGCCAAGATAAGGAGGAACTCGTACCTACACCGAAGCGGCGACCGGCAGGGATGACAGCCCTACCGATCGCCTGACCCACACCCAACACCTTTAGTGGAGGTGTCAAAATGCAGGCTCCCGCAAGTCTACCCGTCAATGTCCGAATTCGTCTCGAAACCCGTGCGGGCCGCTCCATGCTCGTGGGCCCCTTCGACACCCTCGCCGGGGCTCAACAGCTGGCCCGGGACCTGATCGCGGACGGCTCAGCCGCGTCCGTCATCGTCCAGCAACAGGGCGACGACGGCGCGTGGCGGGAGGTGCGGTGAATGGCCGCCGAGATCAGCGGCCTCAAGGGCACCGTGCGGGTGGAGTGCCCACGGTGCTCGGCCAAGTACGAAGCAACCTTTGTTCCGCCGCCCGCGCGGATTGTACCTCCCGCCGTCGCAATGCGGGGCCTGTGGAGCCCCCTGGGCCCATCTCACCGAGATCCGAGTGGAGCCGGCGGCAGGGGCGTGATTGTCCTGGCCCGCGCCACAGATCGTGAGCGGGCGGCTCTCGATCTCCCTGCGCGAGGTGGACGCGGCGCTGAAGGCCCGCCAGGAGGGAGGCTCGCCATGACGCCCTGGTGCCACGTGATGGGAGGGCCGGGGGACGGCGCGGGGGCGCGACACGCCCGCCAGGTGGCCCATCATCGCGACCGTTCCGGAGGCATCGGCAAGGAGACGGAGTGATGAGCCCCCCCAGGATCCGCCGCCGAACCGGGCCTCGCCGGCGCGCGACCGAGGCGCCGCGGGGGGCCTCGTGGCCCGAGCCGCAGCCCGTGCCGCGAGCCCGGCCGCCGGTGCCCGCCTTCAACCTCACCTTGCTGCCCGACGCGCTCGCGCCGTGGGTCGCGGACGTCGCCGAGCGCGTCCATGCCCCCCCGACTTCGTCGCGGTCGGGGTCCTCGTGGCCGCGGCCGCGGTCATCGGCCGGAAGGTCGCGATGCGCCCGAAGCGGCAGGACGACTGGGCGGTGGTGCCGAACCTCTGGGGGCTGGCCGTCGGCCCGCCGGGCGTCATGAAAAGCCCGGCCCTCGCCGAAGCCCTCCGCCCGCTGCACCGGCTGGTCACCGACGCCCACGCCCAGGACGAGGAGCAGCGGCTCGCCCAGCACTTTCACCTCGCCGAGCAGCAGGCGCGGCGCCACGCCTTGGCCCAGCGGCTGCGCGCCGCCGTCGCGCATGAGGCGTCGACGGAGGACCTGCGGGCGCCCTTCGCCGCCGTGTCGCGGGACACGCCGCGGGCGGCGAGGCGGTACCTCGTCAACGACACGACGGTCGAGAAGCTGGGTGACCTCCTCAACCACAATCCGAACGGCCTGCTGTTGTTTCGGGACGAGCTCAGCGGCTTCCTGCACACGATGGAGCGGCCGGGCCACGAAAATGACCGGGCGTTCTACTGCGAAGCCTGGAACGGCACGGGGGCGTACACGTATGATCGGATCGGGCGGGGGACCCTGCACATTCGGGCCGCCTGCGTCTCCGTGCTCGGCGGCATCCAACCGGGCCCGCTCGAGCGCTACCTGCGTGCGGTCTTTGCCGGGCGCGGGGATGACGGGCTGCTCCAACGCTTCCAGCTGGCCGTGTGGCCCGACGGCGGCGGGCGGTGGCAGAACGTGGACCGCTGGCCGAACGCGGACGCACGGGCGCGCGTGATCGAGGTCTTCCAGCGGCTGACCACCCTGGAGCCGGCGGCGCTCGGCGCGGAGGAGTTGACGCCCGAGGAACTGCCCTTCCTGCGCTTCGAAGCGGAGGCCCAAGAATGCTTCGACGCGTGGCGGGGGGACCCAGAGGCTGCGCGCCGAGGAGGACCACCCGGTCCTGCTCTCGCACGTGGCGAAGTATCGCTCGCTGATGCCGTCGCTCGCGTTGATCGGGCATCTGATCGACGGCGTGGCCGGCGGGCCAACCGGGCCGGTCTCGCGCGCGGCGGCGGCACGGGCGGTGGCCTGGTGCGAGTATCTGCAGGGGCACGCGCGGCGCCTCTACGCGAGCGTCACCGACCAGGCGCGGGTGGCGGCCGCCGTGCTCGCGACCAAGATCACGCACGGTCGGTTGGCGAGTCCGTTCACCGCCCGTGAGGTGTATCGGAACGAATGGACGGGCCTGACGGAGCCCCGGATCGTCCAGGGCGCGCTCGCCTGCCTGGAAGAGCTGGGGTGGCTGCGGTCGGAAACGGTCCGGGCCCGTGACGGCGGGCGGCCCACCGTGCGGTTCCGCATCAACCCGCGGCCCCTGGCGGGCCGGCATGACCGGTCGCGACGCGTTCCTCCGGAGGCGTCCGAGAGCCCCTGACGTCGCCCCGGTGGTGAACCGCCCGGCCGGGGGGGTCTGCCCCCGGCGGTGAACAGCCCAACGGAGGTTCTGTCAGTTTTGTCGGTGACCTGCGGTCCCACCCGAGGTGTCGAAGCCGCCAAACTCGTATTATCAGGTTTTCTCAGGTTATTAACCTGGCAGCACGTCGCCCATGTCTTCGAGGTTCTCCCGTGCGTCCACTCTCCGCCGGGCTTGATCGCGAGCGTGTGAGCGGGATTGGCAGGGTGCGTCATCACGAATGCCTCCCGCTCGGAGCCGGGGTTGGCGATGTGGCTGCGATTCCAGCCAGAGCGATGCGCTTCCCGTGCGGCTTCCCTGGCCTCATCGGTCCAGCCGACCTTGTGCACGGACGTGCCTGCTCCGGGCGTGAAATGCGGGAATTGTGGGCCTCCCGCTTCGCCGTCTTCGGGACGTCCGGGCTTCTTGCGGCCGGGGTTCTGGCCAACTTGGGTCAGCGGGACCCCGACATCGTAGCCCGCGAGGCCCATGTCCTTCATCCACCAAGCTCCGGGCCCGACGTTCAGGAATTCGCTGTTGTTCACGTTACGTGAACGCCTGGGTTTCCTGAACATGCCCTGCTCGGGGGCCAGGCGGCCACCCGAGTTTAGGTCCCCCGTGCTGAAGACGCCACCCCCGCCTCCGTCACCGTCTTTCGCGGCGTAGCCAAATGGCGTCCGGCGGTGGCTGGACTGCGCGCGACGGCTCGGATTGCCCGCTGATCGATGTGAATCGTGCCACCCTTTCCGTGTGCCGAGACCAACGCAGCCGCATTCTCACGAGCCTTGGGGTTGGCGTGGTCAAACTCCATGCTCAACAGACCGTTATCGGCACGCCCGCGAACGAATCCGGCATCGATAGCACTATCCGTCGAATGGCCGAGCGCATTCGCAAGTTGCGCGTGCCCCGCCTTGTAGTGCGAGTCACCGCTGCTGGCCTGCTCCCCGGTGTCGCAATACACCTGACCGTTCGGGTGGATGAACAGTTCACCGGACGCATCCCGCATCCGCGCCTTGTACTTGTCGGCCTTCTCAGGCTCCGGGCGCACTGTGGCAATCCCAGCGGGATCAAGCTTCGCACGCCGTGCTTCCGCTGCAGCAGCCCGCGCTTCATCCGTCCAGCCGACCTTCCGAACCGCGTCAATGGCCACATCCTTGTAATCGCGCCCAGCCAGCGCAGCATCCAGACTCGCATCCGCCTTGCGGTGGGCGCGCTCCATGCCGCGCGCCTCGGTGAGATCATCGCCATAGAACGTGTGCCGGACCACGACGCGGCCATCCTCAACCATATCGACCGTCCGGCTCACGGCAGGCACGCGTGGGCCTTCGGACTTCTCCCACCACGTCTTGAAGTTCGACAGTTGCGCCGTCAGCGCCGGGATGTCGTACAGCATCTTCGGATCGAACTGCACGCCCCGGTCATCGAGCATGACCTTGAAATCCGGCGACTTCTCGTTCGTGACCGGGAGATCAGGCCACCCATGCTCCAAGAGCCAGTTTTCGACCTCATCCACCGGTCTAGCGGTGAAAATCGACACCGAAACACCCTTTTCGACCAACGCCTCGACCAGTTTCCGCATCTTCGGGTTCTCGGAGCCGTCCGCGTTGATCGTGCACGTGCCATCGAAGTCAATCGCGATGCCTGACTTGTCCCCGGCCTTGGCGACCGGCCGCTCGGTGTTGCTCGGCGCGGGCCGCATCGGCTTCCAGGACTTGTC
>DASYVT010000066.1 GCA_035936835.1 Candidatus Methylomirabilota bacterium
AGGACCTGCACTGGATCGACGGCGAGACCCAGACCTTGCTCGATAGCCTCATCGACAGCCTGCCCGCCGCGCGCCTCTTGCTCCTCGTCAACTACCGCCCCGAGTACAGCCACGCCTGGGGCGGCAAGACCTACTACCGCCAGCTCCGGATCGATCCCCTGCCGCCCGAAAGCGCTGACGAGCTGCTCGAGGCGCTCCTCGGCGCTGACGCGGCACTCGGCCCGCTCAAGCAGCTCCTGGTCGAGCGGACGGACGCCAATCCCCTCTTCCTCGAGGAGAGTGTGCGAGCCCTGGTGGAGACGGCGGCCCTGCTCGGCGAGCGCGGCGCCTACCGGCTCACCCGGCCCGTCGAGCATCTGACGATCCCCGCCACCGTGCAGGCCATCCTGGCCGCGCGCATCGACCGCCTGGGGCCCGAGGCCAAGCGACTGCTCCAGGCGGCCGCGGTCATCGGCAAGGACGTGGCCATGCCGCTGCTCCTGGCCATTGCCGACGCGCCGGAGCACGACGTGCGCGCCGAGCTCACGCATCTCCAGACCGCGGAGTTCCTCTACGAGACCCGGCTCTTTCCGGACCTCGAGTACACGTTCAAGCACGCGCTCACCCACGAGGTCGCGTACGGGGGGCTGCTCCACGACCGGCAGCGGGCCCTGCACGCCCGTATCACCGAGGCCATCGAGCGGCTCTCGCCCGAGCGCGTCGCCGAGCAAGCCGAGCGGCTGGCCCACCACTCGCTTCGCGGGGAGTTGTGGGAGAAGGCGGTCGCCTATCTCCGCCAGGCGGGGCTCCGGGCCATGGCGCGGGCCGCCAATCGCGAGGCCATCGCCCACCTGGAGCAGGCGCTCGGCACCCTCCGCTACCTCCCCGAGACCCGGGAGACGACCGAGCTGACCATCGACATCCGGCTCGACCTCCGGAACGCGCTCCTCCTGCTAAGCGAGTGGGCGCGCATGGGGGAGCACCTCCACGAAGCGGAGGTGCTCGCCAGGATGCTCGGCGACCAGCACCGGCTCGGGCGGATCGCCACCTTCATGGTGAACCAGTGCGTGGGCACTGGCGACTACGACGAGGCCGTCAGATTTGGCCAGGAGGCCCTGAGCATCGCGCGAACCCTCAACGATCGCTCGATCGAGGTGGTCGCAACGAACCTTCTGGGCATGACGCACGTCGCCCGGGGCGAGTTCAGCGACGCGGCCACCTTCCTCGAGCGGAACGTCGCGCTCGAGGGCGACCTGCGCTAC
The DNA here is from genome assembly GCA_035936835.1 of Candidatus Methylomirabilota bacterium. NCBI lineage: Bacteria > Methylomirabilota (SeqCode) > Candidatus Methylomirabilota bacterium. Next base: position 1,242 of record DASYVT010000066.1, read on the forward strand.
GAGCGCTTCGGGACGCCCGGCATCCCGTCGGCGTTGTCAGGCACCTGGCTCGCCGACGTGCTCTCCCAGCTCGGCCGGTTCGACGAGGCAATCGGGCACGCCGAGGCCGCCGTGCAGATCGCTGAAACGGCCGATCATCCCTTGACGCTGTACCAAGGGTTGTTCGCTCTTGGCGGCGCCCACCTCCGTCGCGGGGATCTCCCACGCGCGACCCGGGCCCTCGAGCGGTGCTTCGACCTCTGCCGAACGTGGCAGATCGTCGCCGGGACAACGATCGTCGCCGCGACCCTCGGCGCCGCATACGCCCTCGCCGGCCGTGCTGACGAGGCGCTCGCGCTGGTCGCGGGCGCCGTCGAGGAGTTCCGCAGTCGCCAGATTCACGTTCGGCCGGCGCTCATTCTTCTGTGCGCGGGGATGACCTACCTCTCGGCCGGGCGGATCGACGAGGCCGCCAGCCACGCCCGAGAGGCGCTGGCGCTCACCCGCCGGCTGGGGGCGCGGGCAAGCGAGGCCCACGCCCTCTGCCTCGCAGGTGACGTCGCGTCGACAGGCGGTGACGACGCTGAAGGCCACTACCGTAAGGCGCTGGCGCTCGCCGGCGAGCTCGGCATGCGCCCGCTCATCGCCCACTGCCACCTCGGCCTCGGCAAGCTCCACCGGCGCACCGGCAAGCGCGAGCAGGCCCGCGAGCACCTCACCACCGCGACGACGATGTACCGCGAGATGGACATGCGCTTCTGGCTCGGGCAGGCGGAGGCGGAGTCGAGGGCGCTCGCGTGAGGTGGGTCGTATGTGCTTCAATTCTCATGCGGAGGGAGTTTGCAACCGCGCGACAGGAGGGGTCATGGAAGACACGCTGATCCACGGATATCGCTTACTGGTGACGAATCCGGATCGACTGGGCGGCAAGGCGACGATCGCGGGCACTCGTTTTTCGGTGTCGTTCATCCTGGCCTGCCTGGCCGAGGGTATGTCGTACGAGGACATCGTCCGGGAGTACTCGGAGTTTCCCCGCGAGAGCATCGCAGAGGTACTCCGCTTCGCGGCTGAGGTCACCGACCGGCACGATGTGGCTGCTTGACGTCAATCTCCCGAACGGTCTCGCGGGACTCCTGCAGGGCTTTGGGATCTCTTGCGACACGGCGGCGCGACGCAACTGGCGTGACCTGACGAACGGCGCTCTGGCCGACGCGGCGTTCCGTGAAGGCTTTCGGGTCATCCTGACCAGGGATCGCCTCTTCGCGATGTCTGCCCGTCGCGTGCTGGCTGCGTTGCCAGGGCTTGCGATCGTGGTCGTGACCTTGCGGCAGGCTCGGGAGGAGGCGTACTTGGCCGAGCTCGAGATGCAGTGGCGCCGGAAGCCGATCGAACCCGTCGCCGGTGCTGTCGTCGAGTGGCCCTGAATGAGCTCGATGTGAAGTGCCCCCGTTGCCAGCACGATAATCCGCCAAGCGCGCGGTTTTGCAACGACTGCGGAGCGCTGTTCGAGCTAACTTGCTCCGCGTGTCATCAAGCGAATCCTGCCGGGAGCCGATTCTGTAACGGTTGCGGCCGGGCGCTGGGGATCGCCCCGGCGACCGCGCCTCGCTATGCCTCGCCCGAGTCGTACACCCCCAAGCATCTCGCCGAGAAGATCCTCACCTCGAAGGCCGCCCTCGAAGGCGAGCGCAAGCAGGTCACGGTCCTCTTCGCCGATCTGAAGGGTTCGATGGAGCTGCTGGCCGACCGCGATCCCGAGGAGGCGCGCAAGCTCCTCGACCCGGTGCTGGAGCGGATGATGGAAGCCGTCCACCGCTACGAGGGCACGGTGAACCAGGTCATGGGCGACGGGATCATGGCGCTCTTCGGCGCGCCCCTCGCCCACGAGGACCACGCCGTGCGGGCGTGCTATGCGGCGCTCCGGATGCAGGAGAGCGTGAAGAAGTACGCGGAAGAGGTGCGACGCTCCCACGCGGCGGTGGTCAAGATCCGCGTCGGGCTGAACTCCGGGGAGGTCGTCGTGCGCGCCATCGGCAGCGATCTCCACATGGACTACACGGCCGTCGGCCAGACGACGCATCTCGCCGCCCGCATGGAGCAGCTCGCCGATCCCGGCGCCATCGTGATCACGCCCGCGACGCTGGCGCTGGCCGAGGGCTATGTCGAGGTGAAGTCACTCGGCCCCGTGCCGGTGAAAGGCCTCCCCGAGCCGGTGGAGGTCTACGAGGTGACGGGAGCAGGCGCGGCGAGGACCCGCCTGCAGGCGGCCGCCCGGCGCGGGCTGACGCGCTTCGTCGGCCGCGACGCCGAGCTGGAGCAGCTCCGCCGCGCTCAGCAGCTCGCCGGCGACGGGCACGGGCAGGTGGCGGCGGTCGTGGGCGAGGCGGGGGTAGGCAAGTCGCGCCTCATCTACGAACTCACCCATTCGCATCGCCTGCACGGCTGGCTCGTCCTCGAGAGCGCCTCGGTCTCGTACGGCAAGGCGACGAGCTACCTGCCGGTGATCGACCTACTCAAGGGCTACTTCAAGATCCAGGACCGGGACGACCTCCGTGAGATCCGGGAGAAGGTGACGGGCAAGCTGCTCACCCTCGACCGCGCGCTGGAGCCGACGCTGCCGGCGTTGCTGGCTCTGCTCGACGTGCCCGTGGACGACGCCGCGTGGCCGACGCTCGACCCGGCGCAGCGCCGCCAGCAGACGCTCGACGCCGTCAAGCGACTGCTCCTGCGGGAAGCGCGTGAGCAACCGCTCCTCCTGATTTTCGAGGATCTCCACTGGATCGACGGCGAGACCCAGGCCGTTCTCGATGCTCTCGTCGACAGCCTGGGCTCGGCGCGGCTGCTGCTGCTCGTGAACTACCGGCCCGAGTACCAGCACGCCTGGGGCAGCAAGACGTCCTACAGCCAGTTCAGGCTGGACGCGCTCCCGGCCGAGAGCGCCGGGGAGCTGCTGGAGGCGCTCCTCGGCGACGATCCCGGGCTGGAACCGCTCAAGCAGCTCCTCGTCAAGCGCGGGAACCCGTTTTTCCTGGAGGAGACCGTCCGGACGCTGGTAGAGACGAAGGCGCTGGCGGGGGAGCGAGGTCGGTATCGGCTGACGCAACCAATCCAGGCGATCCAGGTCCCGGCCACGGTCCAGGCGATGCTGGCCGCGCGTATCGACCGGCTCGCGCCGGAGGACAAACGGCTGCTACAGACGGCCTCCGTCGTCGGCAAGGACGTGCCGTGGGTCCTGCTCCAGGCGATCGCCGACTTCCCCGACGAGGCGCTCCGAAGCGGACTCGACCACCTGCAGGCCGCCGAGTTCCTCTACGAGGCGAGCCTGTTCCCCGACCTCGAGTACACCTTCAAGCATGCCCTGACCCACGAGGTGACCTACGCGAGCCTGCTCCACGACCGGCGCCGGAGCCTCCACGCGCGGATCGCCGAGGCCATCGAGACCGCGTGGGCCGGACGTCTGGGCGACCAGGTCGAGCGCCTGGCCCATCACGCGGGTCGCGGGGAGCTGTGGGACAAGGCCCTCGGTTACCTGGAGCAGGCCGGAGCCAAGAGCTTCGGGCGCTCCGCCCACCGGGAGGCCGTGGCCTGCTACGAGCAGGCGCTCGATGTGCTACGGCACCTCCCAGAGAGCGCCGGGACGCAGCGCAAGGCCATCGATGTCCGGATCGCTCTTCGGAATTCGCTCTTCCCGCTGGGCCAGCTCACGAGGATCATCGATCTCCTCGACGAGGCAGAGGCTCTCGCGGCGGCCATCGGGGACCGCGAGAGGCTGGCGCTGGTCCTGTCTCGCCGGGCGCACTACTTCTGGTCCGTCGGTGAGCCTCGCGCCGGGCTCGAGGCAGGACAGCGGGCGTTGTCCATCGCGGTGCAGCTCGATAGCTTGCCCCTCAAGGTTGCCGCGAGCTACTTTCTGGGTCAGCTTCACCACGCCCGGGGCGACTATGTCGCGGCGATCGAGATTCTCGAGCAGGTCGTGGCGTGGCTTCCCGACGAGTTGGCCTTCGATCGCCTCGGCATGGCTGCGCCGCCGTCTGTCTTCGCGAGGACCTGGCTGGCGTTCTCGCGGGCGGAGACCGGCGCCTTCGCCGAGGCACTTGCCCAGGGGGCGGAAGCTCTGCGAATCGCCGAAGCCCTGGACCACCCCTACGGCCTCTACCACGGCCACCTCGCGGTGGGCACCGTCCGTTCCCTGAAGGGTGATGTCGAGCTAGCCATGCCCGCGCTCGAGCGGGCGCTCCGCATCGCCGCGGAATCGAGCATGCCGGCCATGGGCAGGCCAACCGCTGCCCAGCTGGGATCGGTTTACGGGCTCATCGGGCGTGTCGAGGAGGCTACGGCAGTCTTGGAAGATGGCCTCGGGGAGGCCGTGCATCGGTGGGACGCCTTCCTGCCCCTCAATGTATTCGCCCTCGCCCAGGTCTATCTCCTCGGGGGCCGGATCGTGGAGGCGGAGCAGGCGGCCACGCGTGCGCTGGAACTCGCCCAGAGGCAGGAGCAGCGGGGAAATGAGGCCCGGGCGATGTGGGTCCTGGGCGAAATCGCCGCCCGCAGTGCCCCGGCCGAGGCCGAGGGCCGTTACCGGAGCGCCCTGGCGCTCGCCGGCGAGCTCGGCATGCGCCCCCTCGTCGCCCACTGCCACCTCGGCCTCGCCAAGCTCTACCGCCGCACGGGCAAGCGGCAGGAGGCGCAGGAGCACCTCACCACCGCGACGACGATGTACCGCGAGATGGACATGCGCTTCTGGCTGGAGAAAACGGGAACGGAACTGAAGGCGTTGGATTAAAAAGGGGCGAGATGCACATTCGGTTCTGGGGTACGCGCGGCTCGCTGGCAAAGCCAGGGCCTAGCACGATTCGCTACGGGGGCAACACCTCCTGCGTGGAGGTGCGCGCGGCGGACGGGACGCTGATTATCCTGGACTGCGGCACCGGCGCCCATGATCTGGGCCAGAGCCTGGTGACGTCGGGCGAGCAGTCCATTCGCGGGCATCTCCTGATCACCCACACGCACTGGGACCACATCCAGGGCTTTCCCTTCTTCGCGCCACTCTTCGTCCCGGGGAACGAATGGGACGTCTACGCGCCTCAGGGCCTGGGACGGCGCCTGGAGGATACCCTCGCCGGGCAGATGGAGTACGCGTATTTCCCGGTGACGCTTGGCCAGCTCGGCGCCACGATCCGCTACCATGAGCTTGTGGAGGGGAGCTTCGACCTCGGGGCTGTTCGGGTCACTGCCCGCTACCTGAACCACCCGGGGCTCGCGCTCGGGTACCGCTTGGAAGCCGGCGGAGTGGCCATGGTCTACGCCACCGATCACGAGCCGCACTCGCGCCATCAGTCCGAGGTGGCGGACGCGGCTCAGGCCCGCCCGGTCCACCGCGAGGACCAGCGGCACGTCGAGTTCCTGGCCGGCGCGGACCTCGTGATCCACGACGCTCAGTACACCCTGGAGGAGTACCCGAGCAAGCTGTCGTGGGGCCATACCCCGGCCGAACTGGCTGTGGACTTTGCCCTCGCCGCGAGAGTGAAGCGGCTGGCGCTGTTTCACCACGATCCCCTCCGCAATGACGCGGCGGTGGACCGGCTGGTGGAGACCTGTCGCCGGCGCGCCGCTGCCGGCGCGCTCGATGTCTTTGCCGCCGCCGAGGGGCAGATGGTGGAGCTGGCGGAGCGGGAGGCCGCCACACCGCGCGTCGCGAGACAGGTGGAAGCCACCATTGCCGACGTAGTTGGAGCTGCGCATACGTCAATGACCATCTTGCTTGTCGACGATGACCCCGACATCGTGCGCCTTTTGACCATGACGCTCCGGCCGGAGGGCTTCCGTCTGTTGTCGGCGAGCGACGGGGACGCAGCATTGGAGATCGCCCGAGCCGAGCGGCCGGACCTTCTCCTGCTTGACTGGAATATGTCCGGGCGCAACGGGCTGGAGGTGTGTCGCGCCCTGCGCGCCGAGTCAGACCCGCGCCTCCGCAACGTGCCCGTGGTACTCCTGACCGCGCAGGTGGGGGCGGAGGACACCGCGGCGGGATTTGCGGCCGGCGTCACCGATTACGTGACCAAACCATTCAAGCCAACGCACATCCGCTCGCGCGTGCACGCCTGGCTGCAGCGGAGCCGCGCCGGCGCAGAGGGCACGTGAACCATGGCGCGGCTGTCTTTCTCAAGCCTGCGGGTCCGGCTGTTGCTGCTCGTCCTTCTCGCCGTCATTCCGGCGCTGGGGCTCACGCTCTACACGAACCTGGAAGAGCGCGAGCTCAGAAAGGCGCACGTGCAGGAGCACGCGCTCAGGCTGTCCCGCGTCGTGTCCGCGGATCACGAGCGACTGATCGAGGAGGCGCGCCAGCTCCTCGTGACCCTGGCACGACTCCCCGCGGTGCACGATCGCAACCGCGCTGCCTGCAACGCGCTCTTCGCCGATCTGCTCACGCAACATTTGTCGTATGCCAACTTGGGGGTTACTGACGCTGATGGCAACATTTTCTGCAGCGCCCTGCTCATGACCCGGCCGGTCAACTCTGCCGACCTCGCCTGGTTCGAGCGGGCCGTGCGCACGCGCGACTTCGCCATCGGCGAGTATCAGATTGGCCGCATCACCGGCAAGCCCACCGTCAACTTCGGCCACCCTGTCCTCAACGACGCGGGCCATGTCCGAGCCGTGGTGTTCGCCGCGCTCGATCTGGCCTGGCTCAACGAACTCGCCAGGGAAGCGGGCCTGCCGAAGGGGTCGATGTTCACCGTGATCGATCGCCGCGGCACGATCCTGGTGCGTTACCCAGACCAAAGGGAATGGGTTGGCAAGCTCATGCCGGAGTCGCTGGTCTTGAAGGCTATTGCGGCTCAACAAGGGAACGGCACGACCGAGGCGCCGGGCGTGGACGGCGTACCGCGCCTCTTTTCGTTCGCGCCGTTCGGCGGCACTCCGCAAAGCGCAGGCGCATATGTGAGCATCGGCATCCCAGCGGCTGTCGCCTTTGCCGACGCCAACCGAATGCTCGCCCGCAACCTTGCCGCGCTGGGGCTCGTTGCTGCCCTCGCACTCGCCGCGGCCTGGGTGGGTGGGAACCTGTTCATCGTGCGCCAGGTTCAGGCCCTGGTTGGCGCGACAAAACGGCTTGCTGCCGGGGAGTTGAGCGCGCGCACCGGGCTTCCTCGCGGGCAGGGGGAGCTGAGCCAGCTTGCCAACGCGTTCGACCAGATGGCCGAGTCGCTCCAGCAGGCGCACGAACTCAGGCTTCTCGAAGAGGAGCTTCGCCGGAAGAACTACCAGCTCGAGCAGCAGAACCGCGCGATCCAGGAGGCGAACCGGTTGAAGACCGAGTTCGTCTCGATGGTCTCGCACGAGCTGCGGACTCCCCTTACGTCGATCCAGGGATTCGCCGAGCTACTGCTCGAGGGCGGAGAGATCGCCGGAGAGAAGCGAGAGAGCCTGACTATTGTCAAGAAGAACGCGGACCGCTTGCTTGGGCTGATCAACGATCTCCTCGATCTCGCGCGCATGGAGGCGGGCAGGATCGAGCTCCACCGCACGAGTCTGGACCTCGCCCGCTTGATCCGTGAGACTGCTGGCTCGCTGCGCCCGCTGATCGAAGCCAAGCGTCAGCGGCTCAGGCTCGACCTCGGCGACGCGCTGCCTGCTGTGTGGGCCGACGCGGACCGCGTCACGCAGATCCTCACGAACCTCATCTCCAACGCCCACAGGTACACGCCGGTGGAGGGGAGCATCACGGTGGCAGCCCGGCGAGACGATCGGTTCGTGCGCGTGGACGTCAGTGACACCGGCATTGGCCTGTCACCCGAGGAGCAGGCGCAACTCTTTACCAAATTCTTCAGGGCCCACGATCGCTCGCCCCACGCGGCGGGCGGCACGGGGCTCGGGCTGGTGATCACCCGCTTGCTCGTTGAGCTGCACGGCGGGCAGATCACACTGTCCAGCGCTCCTGGCCAGGGCTCTACGTTCACCTTCTCCCTGCCCGCGCTGGAGAGCCCGGCATGAAATGTTCCCGGTGCCAGCACGAGAACCCTGCGCACGCGAAATTCTGCGAAGAGTGTGCCACACCTCTCGCACAGACCTGCCCGAACTGCGGCACTCAGGTTTCCCCGACCGCGAAGTTCTGCTCCGAGTGCGCGCACTCACTGGCCGCGACTACTGCCGCTCAACCTCGTTTCGCCTCGCCTCAGTCCTACACACCGAAGCACCTTGCCGAGAAGATCCTCACCTCGAAGAGCGCGCTCGAAGGGGAGCGCAAGCAGGTCACGGTCCTCTTCGCCGATCTGAAGGGCTCCATGGAGCTGCTCGCCGACCGCGATCCCGAGGAGGCGCGCAAGCTCCTCGATCCCGTGCTCGAGCGGATGATGGAGGCCGTGCACCGCTACGAGGGCACGGTGAACCAGGTCATGGGCGAAGGCATCATGGCGCTCTTCGGGGCGCCGCTCGCCCATGAAGATCACGCCGTGCGGGCCTGCTACGCGGCGCTCCGGATGCAGGAGAGCGTGAAGAAGTACGCGGAAGAGGTGCGACGCTCTCACGCGGCCGTGGTCAAGATCCGCGTCGGGCTGAACTCCGGGGAGGTCGTCGTGCGCGCCATCGGCAGCGATCTCCACATGGACTACACGGCCGTCGGCCAGACGACGCACCTGGCCGCGCGGATGGAACAGCTCGCCGATCCCGGCGCGATCGTGATCACGCCCGAGACGCTGGCGCTGGTCGAGGGCTACGTCGAGGTGAAGTCGCTGGGTCCGGTGCCGATCAAAGGGCTCGCCGATCCCGTGGAGATCTACGAGATCACGGGGGCGGGCTCGGCGCGGACCCGGCTCCAGGCGGGCGCCCGGCGCGGGCTGACGCGGTTCGTCGGCCGCAACGCCGAGCTGGAGCAGCTCCGCCGCGCTCAGCAGCTGGCTGCAAACGGTCATGGCCAGATCGCGGCGGTCGTGGGCGAGGCCGGGGTAGGTAAGTCGCGCCTCGTCTACGAGTTCACCCACTCGCATCGCCTGCAGGGCTGGCTCACCCTCGAGAGCGCCTCGGTCTCGTACGGCAAGGCGACGAGCTACTTGCCCGTGATCGACCTCCTCAAGGGCTACTTCAAGATCCAGGACCGGGACGACCTCCGCGAGATCCGCGAGAAGGTGACGGGCAAGCTGCTCACGCTCGACCGCGCGCTGGAGCCGACGCTGCCGGCCTTGCTGGCCCTGCTCGACGTGCCCGTGGACGACGCCGCGTGGCAGGCGCTCGACCCGGGTCAGCGGCGCCAGCAGACGCTCGACGGCGTGAAACGGTTGCTGCTGCGGGAAGCGCGGGAGCAGCCGCTCCTCCTGATCTTCGAGGACCTCCACTGGATCGACGGCGAGACCCAGGCGTTGCTCGACGGCCTGGTCGAGAGCCTGGGGTCGGCGCGCCTGCTGCTGCTCGTGAACTACCGCCCCGAGTACCAGCACGCGTGGGGCAGCAAGACGGCCTACAGCCAGATGCGGCTCGACGTGCTGCCGGCCGAAAGCGCCGGGGAGCTGCTGGAGGCGCTCCTCGGCGACGATCCCGGGCTGGCCCCGCTCAAGCAGCTCCTCGTCAAGCGCGGGAACCCGTTCTTCCTGGAGGAGACCGTCCGGACGCTGGTGGAGACGAAGGCGCTGGCGGGGGAGCGGGGACGGTATCGGCTGACGCAACCGGTCCAGGCGATCCAGGTTCCTGCCACGGTCCAGGCGATGCTGGCGGCGCGCATCGACCGGCTCCCCCCGGAGGACAAACGCCTGCTGCAGGTTGCTTCCGTCGTCGGCAAGGACGTGCCGTGGGTACTGCTCCAGGCGACCGGCGACCTCCCGGACGACGCGCTCCGACGCGGACTGGACCACCTGCAGGCCGCCGAGTTCCTCCACGAGACCGGGCTCTATCCGGATCTCGAGTACTCCTTCAAGCACGCCCTCACTCACGAGGTCACATACGGTGGCCTGCTGCAGGAGCGTCGCCGCGAGCTGCACGCGCGGATCGTCGAGGCGATCGAGACACTCCACGGAGATCGCCTCGGCGAGCACACCGAGCGGTTGGCCCATCACGCCGTCCGGGGCGAGTTGCGAGAGAAGGCGGTGCACTATCTCCGGCAGGCCGGGCTCAAGGCGGCCGCGCGTTCAGCGCTCCCGGACGCCTGGGCCTGGTTCGAACAGGCGCTCGGCGTCCTCGAGGCGCTGCCGGAAGGCCGGTCCACCTTGGAGCAGGCCTTCGAGATCCGCCTCGAGCTCCGACCGGTGCTGAACCAGCTCGGTGAAGCCCGGCGGATGCTGGAGCGCCTGCGCGAAGCCGAAACCCTCGCCGAGCGGTTGAACGACGACCGCCGGCGAGGCCGGGTCTGCGCGTTCATGACGAACATCCACTCGCTGCTTGGCGAGCTTGACGAGGCGGTTGCGTCCGGCACCCGCGCGCTGGAGATCGGCGGGCGCCTCGGGGACTTGAGACTTCGCATCCCTGCCACGACGTATCTTGAGCAGGCGCATTACTTCCGGGGCGAGTACGAGCGGGTGGTCGAGCTGGCCACCGACAACCTCGCGGCGTTGCCCGCCGATTGGGTTTACGAGTATTTCGGAGGCACCGCGCCGGCATCGGTCGACGATCGCCGGTGGCTCATCATATGCCTCGCTCAGCTCGGCAGATTCGCCGAAGAGGCCGAGTACGATGCCGAGGCGATCCGGCTCGCCGAGCCGACGCATCATGCGTACACCGTCGGTCTGGCCCACGGCGCCGCGAGCATGCTCTACCTCCTCAAGGGTGACTGGGCGAAGGCGCGGTCACTGATCGAGCACGGGATCGCGGTGCTCCGGACGGGGAACGTTGTCGTTCTGCTTCCCACCGTCGTCGCCTTCTCCGCCTGGGTACTGGCCCAGCTCGGCGAAGCAAGCGAGGCGCTGAACCGGCTCCGGGAAGGCGAGGAGCTCGTCGAGCGTATCGCGGCGAGGGGAGTCTTCGGCGATCGGGGCTGGGACTACCACGCGCTGGGTCGCGCCGGTCTGCTGCTCGGCCGGCTCGACGAGGCGCAGCGCCTCGGCAACCGCGCGGTCGAATCCTCTCCGCGCCACCCCGGGAACGCGGCCCATGCTCTGCACCTACTCGGCGACATCGCGGCCCATCCCGACCGGTTCGATGCCGAGCGCGGCGAGGCCCACTATCGCCAGGCGCTGGCCCTCGCCGAGCCGCGCGGAATGCGCCCGCTCGTCGCCCACTGCCACCTCGGCCTCGGCAAGCTCTCCCGGCGCACGGACAAGTGCGAGCAGGCGCAGGAACACCTCACCACGGCGACGACGATGTACCGCGAGATGGACATGCGCTTCTGGCTCGGGCAGGCGGAGGCGGAGCTGAGGCAGTAGGCTATCCGAGACCCGCGCTCCGGCCCCGCTCTATGGTAGTGTGAGCTCGTGAAGCATCTTGGGGAGGCTGAATGTGGCCGGAGTGGTGGGATTGGGAGCTGGTGTTCACGGGCCACGCCGAACTTCGAATGGTCCAGCGCTCGGTCACCGAGGTGGAAGTCCGCGCAATGCTCCACCGCGCGAGCGGCTATTCCCCTAGTTTCGTACCCGGGCGGTTCATGGTTGAAACGACCCACCACGGCCTACCCTGGATCATCATCGTGGAACCCGATTCTGACGAGCGTGCCCTCGTGATCGTGACCGCTTACGAGAGTGGTCGATGACTGAACGGTCGCTGCAGATCACCTACCGCAAGGGCCGTCCGCTCGCGGCATACCTCTATCTCGCGCACCCGACCGGGGAGAGGAGCGCCAGGACGGAACCTTCGCCGGACGGCCTCGTCGTGGTGGACTACGCCGCTGACGGTCGCCCGATCGGCGTCGAGATCACATCTCCCGAAGCGGTGACGCTCGAGCGCCTCAACGGCGTGCTTCGGGAGCTCGGACAGCCGCCGCTTCCAGAAACAGAGTTCCGTCCGCTCACAGCCGCGTAGGCGGGCGCGGCACCGGGAAGGGTCCGCCGTCGTGATGGAGGACCTGCACCTGCTCGGGCTATAATCGGTCTCCCATGGACGCCCCGCTGGCCGGACTCCTCGTCGCCGACCTGACCCAGAACGTCGCAGGCCCCACCTGCACCCAGATCCTGGGCGACATGGGGGCCGAGGTGGTCAAGGTGGAGCGCCCCGGACGGGGCGACGACGCGCGCGCCTGGGCGCCGCCCTACTGGGGCGACGAGAGCGCCACCTTCATGAGCGTCAACCGCAACAAGCGGAGCCTCGCCGTGGACATGAAGCAGGCCGACGGGTGCGCGGTACTCGAGCGGCTCATCGGCCGCGCCGACGTTCTTGTTCAGTCGCTGCGCGCGGGCGCCGTCGAGGAGCTGGGGCTGGGCTGGGAGCGCGCGAATCAGATCAACCCGCGGCTCGTCTACTGTTCGGTCACGGCCTTCGGCACTGAAGGTCCGCTCAAGGATCGCCCGGGCTATGACCCGCTCATGCAGGCGCTAGGCGGCATCATGTCCGTCAACGGGCATCCGGGCCAGCCGCCCGCGCGCGTGCCCGTCTCCATCGTGGACATGGGCACGGGGATGTGGGCGGCCATCGCCATCCTGGGGGCGCTGCGCGAGCGCGACCGCACCGGCCGCGGCGCCAACGTGACGACGGCGCTGTACGAGACGGCGCTGGCCTGGAGCGTCTTCCAGATGAACCAGTACTTCGGCACCGGGGAGGTCCCGCAGCCCCAGGGCTCGGGCACCGCGATGATCTGCCCGTACGAGGCCTTCCCCACTCGCGATGCCTGGGTCATGATCGCCGCCGGGTCGGATGCGCTCTTCGCGAAAGCCTCCGAGGGGCTTGGCGTCCCCGGCCTGCCCCGGGACCCGCGCTTCGCTGACAACCCGGCGCGCGTCGCGCACCGCGCGGAGCTCTTCGACGCGCTCTCGGCCGTCACGCGCGCGCTCACGAGCGCCGACGTCCTGGATCGACTCCAGCGGGCAGGCGTGCCGTGCGCGCCCATCCTCACTCTCGACAGAGTCGCCGCTGACCCTCAAACCGACGCTAGCGGCATGCTGGTCTCCGCCAAACACCCGCGCCTTCCCGACTATCGCGCGGTGGGCCTTCCCATCCGCTGGGACGGCGAGCGCCCCGGCGTGTCGCGTGTCCCGCCGCTGCTCGGCGAGCACACGGCTGAAGTGCTTGCGGAGCTGGGATACGACCAGGCCGCCATCAAGGAGCTCGCCTCGCGCCATGTCATCCAGCTATAAGACGCTCAACGTCACGGGCGGGCTGGACGGCCACGTCGTCACCGTCGAGTTCAACCGGCCGGAAGCGCTCAACGCCATGAACACGGCCATGGGCGAGGACCTGCTGCGCTGCTTCGATGCCCTCCAGTGGGACAAGGCGGTGCGCGTGGTCGTCCTCACGGGCTCGGGCACCAAGGCTTTTTGCGTGGGCGGCGATCTCAAGGAGCGCCAGGGCATGACCGACGAGGTCTGGCGCGCCCAGCACGTCATCTTCGAGGCCGCCGCCGCGCGCGTGCTCCACTGCCCCGTGCCGGTGATCGCCGCGGTCGAGGGCTTCGCCATGGGCGGCGGCTGCGAGCTGGC
>DASYVT010000067.1 GCA_035936835.1 Candidatus Methylomirabilota bacterium
AGACCATTCTCAACGCCGAGATTCCCGTCATCGTCTACGTGGCTCCGACGGGCGCCCGGGCGGCTTCGGCCGGCGTCTTCATCACCATGGCGGCGCACGTGGCGGCGATGGCTCCCGCCACCAACATCGGCGCGGCCCACCCCGTGGCGGCGAGTGGTGGCGAGATGGGCAAGGAGATGTCCAAGAAGGTCGCGAACGACGCGGCCGCCTTCGCCCGCAGCCTGGCCGCGGAGCGCGGTCGCAACGTCGAATGGGCGGAGAAGGCCGTTCGCGCGTCGGTGTCGGTGACGGAGCGCGAGGCGGTGAAGCTCAAGGTCGTGGATCTGATCGCTGACAACCTCCAGGACCTGCTCGCCAAGGTGGACGGCCGGACGGTCAAGACCGTGCGCGGCACCGTAACGCTCGAGACGCGGAACGCCGAGGTGAAGCGGATCGAGGTCGGGTTCCGCGACAGGTTCCTTGCGCTCATCACGGATCCCAACATCGCGTACATCCTCATGATGGTCGGCATGCTGGGAATCTTCTTCGAGCTGCAGAACCCCGGGGTGGTCCTGCCGGGCGTCATCGGCGGCATCTCCCTCATCCTCGCCTTCTTCGCCTTCCAGAGCCTGCCGATCAATTGGGCGGGTGTCCTGCTTATCCTGTTCGGGGTGGCGCTGCTCATCGCGGAGATCAAGATCGCGAGCCACGGGGTGCTCACCATCGGAGGCGTCGTCGCCATGGTCCTGGGCTCCTTCATGCTCTACGAAGCGCCCGAGCTGGGGTTCCGCGTCTCGTGGACGGTGATCCTCCCGACGGTGGGCGCGATGGCGGGCCTCATCGCCTGGGCGGTGTCGGCGGGACTGCGCGCGATGATGAAGCCGTCGGTGACGGGGCCGGAGAGCATGGTGGGCCGCCTCGCGGTGGCCCGCTCAGTCTTGGGACCGGCTGGGGGGCCCGACGGGCAGGTGCAGGTGGATGGCGAGATATGGCGCGCGGTGGCCGACGGGGGCGTGATCCCCGCAGGCGAGAAGGTACGCGTGACTGCGGTGGATGGGCTGACGCTCAGGGTCAGCCGCGCGGGCGACAGGCCCTAACCCCTTAGGAGGCTCCGACCATGCGTGGTCTCGACTGGACGCTCGGCCTGATCCCCGTCGTCGTCATCGCCTTCTTCGTCCTGCTCAACTCGGTGCGGATCCTGCGCGAGTACGAGCGGGCGGTCATCTTCCGCTTCGGCCGGCAGTCGCCGGCCATCATCAACCCGGGCGGCGACGGCACCGGCCCTGGGCTCATCCTGCTGATTCCCTTCGTCGACAAGATGGTCAAGGTGAGCCTGCGGACGGTGGTCATGGACGTGCCGCCGCAGGACGTGATCACCCGCGATAACGTCTCGGTCAAGGTCAACGCGGTCATCTTCTTCCGCGTGCTGGACGCCAACAAGGCCGTGATCAGCGTCGAGGACTACCTCTACGCGACCTCCCAGATGGCGCAGACGACGCTCCGGAGCGTGCTGGGCCAGCAGGAGCTGGATGACCTGTTGGCCTCGCGGGAAAAGATCAACGAGGAGCTGACCCGCATCATCGACCAGCACACGACCCCGTGGGGCGTGAAGGTGGCCGCGGTCGAGGTCAAGAACGTGGACCTGCCCCAGGACATGCAGCGGGCGATGTCGAAGCAGGCCGAAGCCGAGCGCGAGCGGCGGGCGAAGGTCATCAACGCGGAGGGCGAGTTCCAGGCCGCGGCGAAGCTGGCCGAGGCGGCCGCCGTCCTGACCCGTTTCCCGATCGCGGTCCAGCTCCGGTATCTGCAGACCATGCGGGAGATCGCGTCGGAGCGGAACACCACGACGTTCTTCCCGCTGCCCATCGACCTGTTCGCGCCGATCCTGCGCGCCCTCGGGGAGAGCCAGGCGGCCAAGCCCTGAGGACAGTTCCTGTCGGGGCGCCGTGCGGCTTGTAGGCGCGGAGCGGCGCGGGTAGAATGACCGGGTTGCTTCGGAATGACCCTGTTGCTTCGGGGGGTTAGCTCAGTTGGGAGAGCGCGGCGTTCGCAACGCCGAGGTCGAGGGTTCGAATCCCTTACCCTCCACCATTCAGATACACCGCCGGGGCGCCGGAGCGATCCGGCGCCCCGTCCTGCGTGGAGGCGGGAGGCGCGCTACTTGGCGGCGCGACCTGGCTTGGCGGGGCAGGTCTTGTGATACCAGACCGACCCGAGCTTGGTATGGTTGCCGTTCTTGTGAATCGTGAGCTTGCACTTGGGGCATGTGCCCATCCCGGTCTCCCTCGACAAATGATGTGGCGATGAATGCTATGGGTCGGGTGCGCCTAGGGAACCGAGTATACACGAGGCGGGGCCGATGGTGAGCGGTGGCTGCGCCTTCTGCCGCATCGTCGCGCGGGAAAGCCCGGCCGAGATCGAATACGAGGACGACGAGGTCCTCGCCTTCAAGGACCTCTACCCGAAGGCGCCGGTCCATCTCCTGATCGTCCCGAAGCGGCACATCGAGTCGCTCGCGCGCCTCGAGCCCGGAGATGAGACGGTGGCGGGCCACTGCGTGCGGGTGGCGAGGCTCCTGGCGGAGCGCGCGGGGTACGGGGAGCGGGGCTACCGCCTCTCGTGCAATACCGGGCCGGAGGGCGGGCAGGTCGTGTACCACCTCCACTTCCATTTGACCGCGGGGCGGCGGGGGTGATCCGAGTCCGGGATCTCTCCAAGCGTTACCCCAGCGGCACCGTGGCGCTCGACGGTGTCACGCTGGACGTCGGAGCGGGCGAGTTCATCGCCCTGATCGGCTCGAGCGGCGCGGGTAAGTCGACGTTCCTCCGCTGCCTCAACGGCCTCGTGACTCCGACTGCCGGCCACATAAGCGTGGACGACCGGGCAGTGACCGGAGCTTCCCGGAACGGCCTTCGCAGTGTCCGGGCGAGCATGGGCTTCGTCTTCCAGCAGTTCAACCTCCTCAAGCGGCTCAGCGTCCTCGACAATGTCCTCGTCGGCACCCTGTCCCGGGTGGACATCTGGCGCTCCCTGCTCGGGCGCTTCCCCGGCGGGGAACTCGAGCGGGCTCGACGCACCTTGAGGCGGGTCGGGCTTGCGGGACTCGACGACCGGAGAGCGGATACGTTGTCGGGCGGCCAGCAGCAGCGGGTCGCCATCGCCCGTGCGCTCGTCCAGGAGCCTCGCGTGCTCCTGGCCGATGAGCCCATGTCGAGCCTCGACCCCGCGTCATCCCGCTCGGTGATGGAGCTCCTGCTGGACATCAACCGGGAGGACGGCTTGACCGTCATCGCCTCGCTGCACGTGCTGGACCTGGCGGTGACCTACGGCCGGCGCATCGTCGGGCTCCGGGCCGGACGGGTCGTCCACGACGGGTCCCCAGCGGGATTGACGCAGGCGGCGGCCGAGGCCATCTTCGGCGGAGAGCGGCTGTGAGCTCCGGGCGACGTTGGGCGGGCGGACTGGCGATCGCCGCCGCTTTCATCTGGTCGGCGTGGTCCACCGAGGTGTCGCTGGGACGGCTCGTCGAAGGCGTCCCCTTCATGCTTGATTTTGTCCGCCGGATGCTGCCGCCCGACCTGAGGGTGCTCGGTCAGGCGCTCAGGGGCGCGCTGCAGACGCTGCAGATCGCCGTGGCAGGGACGGCCGTGGGCGCCGTGTTGGCGCTGCCCGTCGCGTTCGCCGCGGCCAGAAACACCTCGCCCCGATGGACCTTCTACTGGACACGCAGCGCGCTCAACGCCTTCCGGGCGGTGGACACTCTCGTCTACGCGCTCTTCTTCGTGGCTGCGGTTGGGCTGGGACCCTTTCCCGGCGTATTGGCCGTGGTGGTGTATACCGCGACCGTGCTCGCGAAGCTCTATTCCGAAGCTATCGAAGCCATGGATCCCGGCCCGGTGGAGGCGGTCGAGGCCGTGGGCTCCACGCGGCTCCAGGTGCTGAGATGGGGCGTGGTCCCGCAGCTCTTGCCGCAGTTCCTGTCCTTCACGCTCTACCGCTTCGAGACCAACATCCGCGCGGCGGCCGTGCTGGGCTTCGTCGGAGCGGGAGGTATCGGGTTCTACATTCAGACCTACCTGAGACTGCTGAACTACCCGGCGGCATCAACCATGTTGCTGGTGCTCGTGGCGATGGTCATGATCGTGGATTTCGCCTCGTCCCGGCTGCGCGCGCGGCTCGTCTAACGGCACCGCACGCTCCCGAGACGGCCACGTGTTCCCTCTTAAGGATGACATCCCGACCCGGACCACGCCGTTCATCACGGTCGCGCTCATCGCGCTCAATGTCCTGGTCTTCCTCTACCAGCTCTCCCTCCAGGGAGAGGGCTCATCCGACGGGCTCCGGGCCTCCCGCGACTTCATCCTGGAGTTCGGGCTCGTGCCGTGCCGCCTGACGGGAGCCTGCTCGCCCGGCTCATGGCTGCTCCCGCCGGCGCTGACAGTCCTGACTTCAATGTTCCTCCACGGAGGGTTCCTGCACATCGGCGGCAACATGCTCTACCTGTGGATCTTCGGCAACAACGTCGAGGACACGTTGGGCCATGCCCGCTTCACGGTGTTCTACCTGGTCTCGGGCGCGATCGCGGCGGCGGCCCAGACCGCCCTCAGCGCCGCATCCTCCGTGCCGATGATCGGGGCCAGCGGGGCGGTCTCGGGCGTGCTCGGCGCCTACCTGCTGCTCTTTCCCCGTGCGAACGTGCTGACGCTCATCATTTTCGGCTTCTTCGTCCGGATCGTGCGTGTCCCGGCCATCCTCGTTCTCGGCTTGTGGTTTGTCGTCCAGTTCGTGAGCGGCCTGGCGACGTGGGGGGCTGCGACCGCTCGCGGCGAGGCCCTGGGAGGGGAGACAGCCTGGTTCGCCCACCTGGGAGGGTTTCTCGTCGGGATGGTTCTGCTCTTCGCCCTACGCCCGCGCAACCCCGGGGACGGCGGTCCGGGCCGTTCCAGGTAAGTTCCGCCTTCCGGGCATTTCCGCTATACTTCGGTATGCTTGGTGACTTGTCGGCGTCGCGATCCGGCCCTTTGGTGATCCGCTCGTGAAGGTCGTCGTGATGGCCGGAGGGTTCGGGACGCGCCTCCGGCCCCTGACCGCCCACCTTCCCAAGCCGCTCGTGCCTGTCGGGAACGTCCCCGTCATGGAGCACATGGTGCGGCTCCTGAAGCGGCACGGTTTCACCGACCTGTGCGTGCTGCTCTACTTCCTGCCGGACACGATCACCTCCTACTTCGGCGACGGCAGCCGCTGGGGCGTCAAGATGAGCTATGTCACCCCGCCGGCCGACCTCGGGACCGCCGGCGCCGTGAAGTTCGCGGTCGGCGACTCGGACGAGCCGGTTCTGGTCGTATCGGCCGACGTCCTGACAGACATCGACCTCGCCGGGGCCGCGACCTTCCACAAAGGCCGCGGCGCCGAGGCGACCATGGTGCTGACCCGGGTGGAACTGCCCCTGGCCTACGGGATCGTGATCACCGACGAGGAGGGGCGGGTGCTCCGCTTCCTCGAGAAGCCGGCGTGGGGAGAGGTATTCAGTGACACGATCAACACCGGCATCTACCTCCTCGAGCCCTCGGTGTTCCCGGCCATCCCCGCGGGCCGCTCTTACGACTTCGGGAAAGAGCTGTTCCCGGCGCTCCTTGCTGGCGGCCGCCCGCTCTGGGGACACGTCGCGGAGGGCTACTGGCGCGATGTCGGCGACCTGGCAGAGTACCGGACGGCGCACCACGATCTCCTCCAGGGCAAGATCGGGGTGGACATCCCGGGGAAACGGCAGGTCGTGGAGGGGCACACGGTGTGGCTCGACGAGGGCGCCCACGTGGACCACTCGGCGCGGCTCTCGGGCTCTGTCATTCTCGGCCGCGGGGCGCAGGTCGCCGCCGGGGCACGCGTCGCCAACTCGGTCATCGGGCCGGAGACAGTCATCCAGGCGGGCGCCGATGTCGAGGGCAGCGTCGTCTGGGATGCGGTGGAGATCGGCCCGGGCGCCGTGGTCAAGGAAGCCGTGATCGGGCGCAAGAGCGTCGTGCGGGCGAACGCGTTCCTGGCCGAGGGCGTAGTAATTGCCGACTTTTGCCGAATAGGCGAGGGAAGCGTCGTCAAGGCCAACGTGAAGGTCTGGCCGTACAAGGAAGTAGAGGACGGCGCGACGCTGGCCATGAGCCTCGTGTGGGGCGAGCGCTGGAGCCGGTCGCTCTTCGGCCGCTACGGAGTCTCGGGGCTCGCCAACATCGAGATCTCGCCCGAGTTCGCGGCCAAGCTCGGCGCCGCATGCGGGGCCATCGTCGGTAGCCGCAGGGTCATGGTCACGAGTCGTGACCACCACAAGGCATCGCGAATGATCAACCGGGCGCTCATGTCGGGCCTCTTGTCCGTGGGCGTGGACGTGCAGGACTTGGGCGTGGCGCCGATCCCGGTCGTGCGCTACCAGGTCGCCGCGCTGGGTTTGGCGGGCGGTACTCACGTGCGAAAGTCCCCCTACGATCCCC